>DASQLE010000634.1:0-4884 GCA_035630175.1 Beijerinckiaceae bacterium | reverse complement strand
CGTGGGCGAAAATGTATTCGGACACGCCGCCCGAAACGGTGATGAGGGTGGGCGCGACAGGCCGCGGCAGCGCCTCGGTGAGCTGCAGGGCTCGCCCCAGCTCGTCCGCCGGCGCGCCGAGGATCTGGTCGACGGCGACCTCGGCCAGGCGCGCGGCGATGCGCCGCCGCGTCTCCGGGTCGGCAAGGCTCTGCGGATCGGTGGACAGGCCGAGCTCGGCGGCGACGAGGCGGGCGGATTCGTCGACGCGCGTCCAGGCGCCATGCTCCTCGGCGAGCAGCCGCCCGCCGACGGCGACGGCCGAGACGCCGACGATCACGCCCTTGTCGATCAGGGCGAGCTTGGTCGTGCCGCCGCCGATATCGACGTGCAGGACGCACGTCCCGCGCTGCTTCGACAGCCGCACGGCGCCCGAGCCGTGCGCCGCCAGGGTGCATTCGAGCTTATGGCCGGCGGTGGCGCAGACGAACTTGCCCGCCTCATGGGCGAACAGCTCGTCGATGGCGCGCGCGTTGCGGCGCTTGATGGCCTCGCCCGTGAGGATCACCGCGCCGCTGTCGACGTCGCCGCGGCGGAATCCCGCCTCGTGATAGGCGTCGTGAATGAAATGTCCGAGCCGATGCGCGTCGATGGTCCCGTCCGCCAGGAACGGCGTCAGCAGGATGGGGGAGCGCCACACCACCTCGCGGCTGACGACCAGGAAACGGCTCGACAGCCCTTGCGTCTGACGCTGCAGCACGACCTTGGCGAACAGGAGATGCGAGGTGGAGCTGCCGATATCGATGCCGATGGTGCTGAGCTCGACATTGTCCTGGCTCCAGATGAAGCGCGCCATCTCGAGGCGGTCGGCCTCCGAGAGCGCCCCGTGCTCATGGTCGAACTCGGTGTCATGGGGCATGGCGGATTCTCATACGGCTTTCGCGTGATTCAATCGGCCGTCATTCCGGGGCTCGCGAAGCGAGAGCCTGGAACCCGCGACTGGGTGACACACGTCGTGCTTGCGAGTGGGTTCCGGGCTCGCGCCGGAGCCTGTCATCGGGCCGGCCGAAGGCCGGACCCGCTGGGCGCGTCCCGGAATGACAGATATGGCAGCCGGCACGTCTAGCCCGCCGCCCGCGCCATCTCGCGCTCGGTCTCGTCTTCCTCGACGCCCTCGAGAGCCCGGATCTCCTCGTCGGACGCGCCGAGCGTGCGCCAGTTGTCGCTCTTGGGCACGATGCCCTGATAGGAGCGGAGCTTGGCCTGCGCGATGTGAGGCTCGCCGAGGCCGATCGGCACGCCGCCGGCTTGAAACGCGCGTGCGGCGTCGATCATCAGGCGGCGGAACTGCACCACCGCCATGTCGCTGGCGCCGAGGCGCTCGCTGGTGCGGTCGGCGATCGGCCCCATGGTCTCCCACATGGCGATGTCCTGGTTGGGGATGCCGGGGATGCCCGTGAAGTTGCCGAGCTTCATGGCCTGGCGATCCTGCAGGTAGTTGTTGCTGCGCTTCCGGTGCAGCACCCGGTATTCGCTGTCGAGATCGATGCCGATCTGCGCCACGCAGAACTTGCGCCAGGCCTCCTGGTCGATGCCGGCGCTATCGTGCCAGGCGATGAAGTGGAAATAGCTGCTCGTGTCGTCCTTCGGCACGATCACGGTCGCGACGTTGTACGAGGTGTTCGGGGGGATCAGCGCCGTGAACGGCGCCACATAGGTGGTGATGCGCACGTAAGCATGCGTGTTGGCGTTGCTGATCGGCCGGCGGATGGCGGCGTAGCGGAAGCCGTAATTGGTGAGCTGGACCTGGAGCTTCGGCGACTTGTCGGTCGACGGACGCAGCCAATGCGTGTCGACCGCCTTGGCCGTATCGACGCGCGCCGGCCGCATGTCGGAGGAGTGCAGGCTCGACGAATGCGCCGAATCGATCTGCCCTTCCATGATCTGCGCCCAGTTGCAGGGGATGTCGATCTTGACGGTGCTGACCTTGGTGTCCGGCGTCGGCGCCCAGGGCGGCGGCTCGAAATCGGGCTTGTGCTCGCTTGCGCCCATATAGACCCAGACGAAGCCGCCCCATTCCTCCGTCGGGTAGGCCTTGTGCTTGACCTTCTCGGCGAAGCGGCTCTCGGCGGGCTCCGACGCCATCTCGAGGACATTGCCCTCCACGTCGAACTTCCAGCCGTGATACAGGCAGCGCAAGCCGCATTCCTCGTTGCGCCCGAGCGCGAGCGAAGCCTTGCGGTGCGGGCAATGTTCGCCGAGCACGCCGAGGCGCCCGTCCGTGTCGCGGAACGCGACCAGATCCTCGCCGAACAGGCGCAGACGCACGGGGGCGCCGTCGGGCTCGCTGACTTGCTCCGAGAGCGCCGCCGGTACCCAATGGCGCCGCATCAGCTGCCCCATGGGCGCATCGCCTTCGACCCGGCACAGCAGATCGTTCTCTTCGTGGGTCAGCATGGCCGCCTCCCGCAAACGGGACGGAGTCGCCCGGCCGCGCGCCGTCGCTCCGCTCGACAAGCTTAGGAACCTAAGCTAAATCTCTATAGACGACCGCCTCGCCCCTTGTCGAGCATCCTACCTCCCTAATGCTGAGGTGCGAGCCCTAGGGCGAGCCTCGAAGCACGCAAGGCCGCAGTGCGTGCTTCGAGGCTCGGCCCTTGCGAGCTTCGCACCTCAGCATGAGGGAAGAGGCTTTTAGCCCGCATCATGATGCTTATGCCATTGTGAACCGATGACAGCTCCCGACCCCCTCGACGCGGAGATGATGCGCTTGCGCGTCGCGTGCGCCGAGCCGATCGCCGAGGGCATCGTGTCGTTCGAGCTCAGGCATCCGGACGGCTCCGACCTGCCGGATTTCACATGCGGCTCGCACGTGTCGTTGCGGGTCCCGAACGGGTCGTTGCGCAAGTATTCGCTCGCCAACGATCCGGCCGAGCGCGACCGTTACGTGATCGGGGTGCGGCGCGAGCTGGACGGACGCGGCGGGTCGGTGAGCCTGATCGACGGCACGAAACCGGGCGACGAGCTTCTCGTCTCGATGCCGCGCAACGACTTCAAGCTGGTGAAAAGCGCCGCCGGCTACATCTTCGTCGCCGGCGGCATCGGCATCACGCCGATCATGTCCATGATCCGGCACCTGAAGAGCACGGGCGGCGGCCGCTTCAAGCTCTATTACCTGACGCGCAATCCCGCGATGACCGCTTTCCGCGAGGAGCTGAGCGGGCCGGACTACCGCGGCCAGGTGACCATCCACCACGACGGTGGCGATCCCGACAAGGCCTTCGACCTGTGGCCGGTTTTCGAGCAGCCGAAGGGGCAGCAGATCTATTGCTGCGGGCCGCGGGGGCTGATGGAATCCGTCCGCGACATGACCGGCCATTGGTCGTCGTCCGCGGTCCATTTCGAAGCCTTCAACGAGCCGCCGCGGACGAGCGCCGAGGACAAGCCGTTCCGGGTCCGCCTCGCCCGCTCCGGCGGCGTCGTCGAAGTGCCGGTCGGCGTCACCATTTTGGAAGCCCTGCGGGCGGCGGGCCATACCGTGCCGAGCTCCTGCGAGAGCGGCACCTGCGATACCTGCCGGACCAAGCTCCTCGACGGGGAAGCGGATCACCGAGACCTCGTCCTCGCCGAGCACGAGAAGGACGAGTTCATCATGGTCTGCGTGTCGCGGGCGCGCTCGGAGGAGATCGTCATTGACCGCTGAGCCGCTGGAGCGCCGGATCGTCATCCTCGGGCGGAGCGAAGCGAGGATCCGAGGACCTCAGGACTTAAGAGCGCCGCATAGCATCACCGCGCCGATAAATCGGCACGAGGTCCTCGGGTCTGCTGCGCAGCTCGAGGATGACGCGCCTCGCGATGACTGATGCGTTGCGCTTGGGCGTCGCCGGTCTCGGGCGCGCCTTCACGCTCATGCTGCCGACCTTCCTGGCCGACCCGCGCATCGCGCTCGCGGCGGCGGCCGATCCGCGGCAGGAAGCCCGCACCCGGTTCACGGCGGATTTCGGCGGCCGCACCTATGAGTCGGTCGAGGAGTTGTGCGCCGACACCGGCATCGACGCGGTCTATGTGGCGACGCCGCATGGGCTCCACGCGCAGCACGTCGCCCTGGCGACCGCAAACGGCAAGCATGTGCTGGTCGAGAAGCCGATGGCGATCACCCTCGCGGACTGCGAGGCCATGATCGCGGCGGCCCAGAGCGCCGGCGTCAAGCTGATCGTCGGCCACAGCCACAGCTTCAACGCGCCGATCCTGCAGGCGCGCCGGCTCATCGACAGCGGCCGCTTCGGCCCCGTGCGCATGATCACCGCCCTCAACTTCACCGATTTCCTGTATCGGCCGCGCCGCCCCGAGGAACTGGACACGGCGAGCGGCGGCGGCGTCCTGTTCAGCCAGGCCGCGCATCAGGTCGACATCGTCCGTCTCCTCGGCGGCGGCTTCGCGCGCAGCGTGCGCGCAGCGACCGGGTCGTGGGACGCCGCGCGCCCGACGGAAGGCGCCTACAGCGCCTTCCTCAGCTTCGCAGGCGGCGCCTTCGCGTCGATGACGTATAGCGGCTACGGGCACTTCGATTCGGACGAGTTCTGCGACTGGATCGGCGAGCTCGGCGCCCGCAAGGATCCGGCGGATTACGGAAGCGCCCGGCGCATGCTCGAGGACGTCGCATCGCCGGCCGACGAGGCCGCCCTCAAGAGCGCGCGCGCCTATGGCGGAGCAGGCTATGGCGCGGCAGGGCCTGGCGACGCATCGCCTCACCAGCATTTCGGACCGTTGATCGTCTCGTGCGAGCGCGCCGATCTGCGGCCGCTCCCCACGGGCGTCATGATCTACGCCGATCGTGACCGGCGCCTCGATCCCCTCCCCTCCCCGCCGGTGCCGCGCGCGGAGGTGATCGACGAGCTTTATGCG
>DASQLE010000633.1:0-6202 GCA_035630175.1 Beijerinckiaceae bacterium | reverse complement strand
CGTCTCGAACGCCATGCGATTGTCCGTATCCATGATGGTTTCAAGGTCCGTCGCCGCCGGTGATGTTGGTGTCGAAGACATGCCGCTCGCCATCCGAGACGGCACCGCCGGTAACGCGAGTTCCCGCCGGCCGGTGGCCGGCGGGTTGGGTCACATTTGCGGGATCAGCGGCGCGGCGGCTCGCCGGCCGGGCTGGTCGAGCTGGTCGACTTCGCCGATGAGAAAGCCTGCTTCAGCTCGCGGACGGCGAGTTCCTGCGCGCGCCGGGCGTCATCGAGCACCGCGTCCATGCCGAAGAACTCGTGCACGACGCCCTGCTGGACCTGGCGATTGACTTCGACGCCGGCCTTCTTCAGCGCGCCGGCCAGCAACTCACCGTCCGACAGAAGCGGATCGATCTCGGCATTGATGATCGTCGCCGGGGGCAGGCCCTTGAGATCGGCCTGGCTGTAGAGGTTGAGAAGCGGGCTCTTCATGTCCTCGGGCTTGCCGAGGTATTTGTCGACGAACCACTCGATGCCGGCCTTGGACAGGGGCATCGCCTTCTCGTTCTTCTTGTAGGACGGCGTGGTGAGGTCCGTTCCGGCGACTGGATAGACGAGCAGCATATGCGCGGGCATCTGCACCTTCTGATCGCGCGCCATCATCGCCGTCGTGACGGCCATGTTGCCGCCGGCCGACTCGCCCGCCATGGCGAGGCGCGCGGTGTCGCCGTTCCACGATTTGGCGTTCTCGAGCACCCACTTATAGGCCGCGAAGGCATCGTCGTGCGCGGCCGGGAACTTGGTCTCGGGTCCCTTGCGGTATTCGACGCTCGCCACGATGGCGTTGGCCTTGCTGGCGAGCGCCATGGCGGACGCCTCGTAGGTGTCGAGGTCGGCGATCACCCAGCCGCCGCCGTGGATGTAGACGATCACCGGCAACGCCCCCGACGCGCCCTCGGGCGTGTAGATGCGGATCGGCTGCGTTCCGCCCGCCGTCGGGTAGGTCATGTCCTTCTTGGCGACCTTCATGGCGGCCATCAGCGCCATCGGATCCTTGCCCTGATCCTTGAGCACGGCCATGACGGCGTCAGCGGGCGTCGGCTGCTTGCGCGCCTGCTCGACGGTGAGCTGCTCGACCGGCTTGGCGCCGAGCTCCATCAGCTTCTTCAGCACCAGCGCCATGTCTTCCTTGTCGGCGCGCTGCATGGTGCCGCTGTCGTCCTTCGGCATCGCGGCGGGCGGCTGCGTGGTCTGCGCGACCGTGCTGGTGGCAATACCGATCAAAGCGCCGAGCGACACGGTCGCCAGCGCCACAGTCTTGAGGGAAGTCATAATTCGATCCTTGAAGTTGAAGAAGGTGGCGAGCGGTCCATCGCGCCGCTGGGGACCACGCCCGACAACTGCATCCCGCGAGGGGAGTTCCTTCCCCGCACCGCGCGGGTGCCGGCTCAGCGCCGCAAACACCGAGCTAAATGGGACGGCTGGACACCCGGGCACTTTCTTTGGACGTTCGGACACCGGCTGCACGGCGGGCGTGCGAAACGCCGGCGCTGCTCACGAGCTATCCTGCGGTGTGCTGGATTGCCCTGTCCTCGATCGCTTCCGGCTCCTGCTCCTCGTGACCGCCGACGCTCCTGAACGTCGTCGGATCAACGCCGTAGGCAGCCCGAAAGGCTCGCGTAAAAGAACTGCGGCTCGAATAACCGATGCTGCCGGAGACGACCTTGACCGGCAGGTCGGTCGTCGTCAGGAGACGCGCGGCGATGCGCAGCCGCACCTTCTGCACGAAGTCCATGGGCGATTGCCGGAAGACTTGCGCGAAGCGGTCGGAGAAAGAGGCGCGGCTCATTCCGGCGCAAGCGGCCAAGCTCTCGACCGTATGCGCCGCCGCAGGATTCTCCAGGATCGCCAAGACGGCTTTCGCCAGCCGGCGATCGTGGAGCGCGGCGAAGAGCGGCGAGGAGTCGCCGCCATGCAGGAGGTGCCGGCGCAGGAGCGCGATGAGGCACTGCTTCATCAGCACTTCCGTCATGGCCTGCGTGCCGATGCTCGGCGCGGAGATTTCCGTCAGCATCAAGTCGAAGGCATGCCGGAGCGCGCTGCTTGACGACAGGTCCTCGACGAGGGGGTCGCGCAGATGGTCGAACAGCCCGAAGGCGCCGCCGTAGGATGCCGAGATCATGCCGCAGATCAGAAGCGTGTCGCGGCTGCCGTCGCCGGCCGTGAAGGCGACGAGGCCGTCGTCGATCAGGGTGCAGTGATCCTCGCCGCGTGCTTCGCCGACCGCCCGGTCGGCCTGGCCCAGCGTCTGCGGCTGCCGGGCCGGAACGATGATGACGTTGCGGGCGGAGAACGGGACCCAATCTCCGTTCCCGGTACGCACGCTGCCGGCGCCTGCCAGGACGTAGTGGATCGTTATCGCATCGAAGGCGTCGAAGGAGAGACGCCAGCCCTCCTGGATCTGGCACACCGAAAAAGCGTGCAGACGAACCGCCAGCGTGACGAGGAGCCTGTCGAGGATGTCGGCGGCGGGCATCGCCGTCTCACGAAACAAAAAGCGTGCGGCTCAGGCTCCGACAGCCATCGGAGCGCGATCGTTCTTGCGCCCGCGCAGCTTGAAGGCGGCGGCCAGCAGCATGGCGCCGAAAACGAGCGCATAAGCGCCAAGCCACCAGGTCAGCACCACCGCGCCGATCACGGGCGCGATGACGAGAAGCACGCCGAACACGATCGAGACGACGCCGCCGAGGGCGAGCCACCAGCGGCCATGCGCCTGGCTGAGCCGGAAGGCGGCGCCCAGCATGAGGCCGCCCGACACGATCGACCACGCGGCGAGCAGAAGCACGAAGGCGACGGCGGTCAAGCCCGGCCACAGGAGGGCGATGATGCCGACCGCGATATTGGCGATGCCTTCGAGGACGAGGAGACCCCAGCGCTCGCCCTTGCGGGCGGCGCGCACCGCCGAGACGATGCCGAACACGCCGTCGACCAGCATGTAGGCGGAGAAGAAGAGGACCAGGGACAGGATCGTCGCGCCCGGCACGAACAGGGCGATCAGCCCGAACAGGATGGCGAACACGCCACGCAGGGCGACCGCCCACCAGTTCTGGGCGAGCAGCGCGCACATCGCTTCGTTGCGCGCGGCGTCGCTTCTCGGCGCCGCGGCCGCTTCTGCGCGAGCGGGCGGCGTCGCGGGAGCGGTGCCGGCCGTTGTCCGATCGTCGCTGGCCATCGTCTCGTCCTCCAGGCTGACCCTACTCGATGAACACGACCGACGTGCCCTTGGAGACCATGCGGGCGAGCTCCTCGGCGTCCCAATTGGTCAGACGCACGCAACCATGCGAGGCGTTCTTGCTGACATTGTCGGGGTCCGGCGTGCCGTGGATCCCGTAGCCTTCCTTCGTGAGGTCGATCCAGACCGTGCCGACCGGGTTATTCGGCCCCGGGGCAATCTGGAACGGCTTGTCGGATTTGACGCCCTTGAATTTGTATTCCGGATTGTAGGTGTAAGTCGGGTTGGTGGCGACGGTGCGGACCTCCAGGGTGCCGCTCGGGGCGGGCTTCTCGTCGCTGCCGATGGTCGCCGGGTAGAACGCGACGAGCTTGCCGTCCTTGTCGAGCGCACGCAGAGCGCCCCGAGGCTTGTCGACCTCGATCTTCGTCACCTTGTCCTGGCCGCTCTTGTTGCCCTGGCCGTTCTTGGGTGCGTCGACGTCGACATTGGCGACGACGATCGTCTCTCCCGCCCGGTCGAAGGACTTACCCGCGTTGAGCCTCCTCAGGAACTCCTCGTCCATGTGGAAGGTCTCGGCCAGCTTCTCGCGCGCGCTCGTATAGCCGAGGCGCTTCAGCTCCGCCTGTTTCTCGAATTCGGGGATCTTCTCGACGAACGGCCCCTTCACGTCCTCTTCGGTGATCTTGTATTCCTTCAGCACCGGATCGCTCGAGGTCGTGGACAGCTTCTTCCACGTCTCCGCATCGAGCTGGCCGCTATCCTTGAGCTCGTTGGCGCGCTGGAAGGCGGCGATCGCCTTCTTGATGTTGTCGCCCTTGCGTCCGTCGATCACGCCGGGGGAGAAACGAGCCCGATCGAGAAGGACCTGCGCCTTGACGAGGGTCGCGCCGGTGCCGCCCTTCGACTTGGCCGCGAAATCCGCCTTGTTGATCCCTTCCAGCGTCAGCTTCTGAGCGATCGCCGCAGGCCCGCCCCAGACGATGCCGAGACCGAGACAGGCGATCGCTGACAACCGGAACATTGCACGGAACTCCACAAGCGGCCGGAGCCGCTCTCTCATCAGGGCTCTTGGATAATTGATGAACGAAGCTTCCGTTCCACCCTACTGGCACATGCGAAAGCCGCGCCCGCGCCCGCGCAGGTCGAGATGCAGATGGTCGGCATGGGCGGCGTCGGATCCCGGCCCCAGCACGGTCGTGAAATAAGTGCAGGCTTGGCTTCGCACCGCCTGCTGGAACAGCGCCTCGGGCGTCCCGGCTGCATGATCGGTGACGATCACGGCCTTGCGGCCCTTGAACTCGAATCCGCTGATATCAACGCCGTTGGCGAAGGCGTGCTCGCTCAGCTTGGCGCCGGGCCGGTGATTCTGGGTGCGGCACTGGTAGGAGGTGCCGACGGCGATGCGGCTCGGCTGCGTTTCGAGATGCCGGACGGCTTCGACGGCGACAACCTCGCGCGTCCAGCGTGCCAACGCTTCCGCGGCCGCGCAAACGAGCGTCGCCGGGGCCGTGATGCCGATCCCATCCGGCAGAGCTGAAACGCGCAAAGGCAGCGGCGCGCCACATTGGCCGTCCGCGATCAGCGGCAACGGCTCGAAGCGGACGCCGAGGGCGAGGAGGCGTTCGCGGCATGCGTTGTCTTCGGCCACAACCTCCGCGCTCGGCGGCAGCGGCACGGGCTTCTCGAGATCGGGCGGGCGCGGCGGCGGCGAGGGAATCTCGGCCGTCGCCACGGCGTCCGCATCGGAGCTTGTCTTATCGGAACTCGTCTTATCGGAGTTTGGCTGATCCGAGTTCGGCTTGGCCGAGCCGATCTCGGGCCGCGGCGGCGGCAGCGGGATTTCGGCAGCGGGGGAGGCCGGTTTCGGCGCCGCGCCGGCGGGAGCCGCCGCCACAATCGTCAGCGCGGCGAGACAGGCCGCAAGCGCACCAATGGCCAGCCGCGCTCGTCGGCCGGACAAGCTCCTGTCAGTGACATAGGCGTGCATGTTCCACGCTGATGCAGCGGTCCATGACGACCGTGATGCCCGCCGCCTCCGCCCTCGAGCGCGCCGTCTCGTTACGGACGCCGATCTGCAGCCACAGAGCGGGCGCCCCAACCGCGATGGCGTCGTCGACGACCGCGTCGACCGCATCGGGCCGGCGGAAGACATTCACGAGATCGACCGGTTCGTCGATGTCGCGCAGCGAGGCGCGGAACGGCTCGCCGTGCACGCTCCCGCCGACGAGGAATGGGTTGACCGGGATGATCTTGTAACCCGCCCGCTGCAGATAGCGCATGATGCCGAAGCTCGGCCGCCACGACTCGTCGCTGGCGCCGACGACCGCGATCGTCCTGGCGCCGGTGAGGAGCGCGCGCAATCCGTCCGGCTGCCCCGCGCGGTGCGCGGAGATCGCGACGGGAGCGCCGGCGAGGCTCATCACGCGCGCGGCTGCGGATCGGTCGGGCTCGGGGGGCTTTGCGGCCCCGGATCGGGATCGATCCCAGGTCCCGGCGGACGGCTGGGATCGATGGCCGGGATCCCCGGCTGCTCGCGCACCGGCACTTCGGTCGGGGCATGCCCCGGCTGCACGGGCGACGGATCCGGCCCCGCCGGTTGCGGCTGCGGGTCGTAGGGCCCGAGGGGCTGGTTGGGCTGCTGGGCCATCGGCAAGGTCCTTGAACATGAGTTTAACCAACCAATGGTCGGGGACGCGCCGAGGTTCCAAAGCGACCTGACGCCGCCCCCGGCGCGAGTCGTCGCCAAGCCGACTCGTCCTGAAGCAAAGTGCTGATCGGCAAGCGCTGACCGCGCTGCTTCGCGAGATCTCCGTCTCGCCGGCGATACGGGCTTCAAACCCTGGTCGCGGATGGAGAATCCGCAACGGCGTGGCCGTGCGGCCACAGGCTGGGCCATGCCGCTGCCGCATTCACGGATCATTAACCTCAGCCGCGATTCCTCGGTGTCTCGGATCGCTTCCGCTCGTTCCCGCAAGCCTTCGTC
>DASQLE010000632.1:0-2095 GCA_035630175.1 Beijerinckiaceae bacterium | reverse complement strand
CCGCAAGCCTCGCACTTGCCCTTCCAGCGGTTGAAGACGGCGCCGCAGCTCTGGCAGATGAAGGCGGCGTTGCGCTTAGCCATGTTCATTCCTGCCGATCAGACTTGAATCGCTCATCGCCGGCCACGACCGTCTTGATGTCCCTTGCTGAATGAATGATGCGAACGATGTCCACCATGGCGGGACCTACTTTGTAGAGGATGAGATATTTGCCCAGCAGAAGTCGACGCGTGTCTCGCCAACCTTCCAAGGATGTGCCGCGATCGGGGAAGCGTCGCAAAGTCGTAGCGAGCCGCTCGATATCCGCGACAAATCGTTCGGCCGCTGCCGGACTATCCTTTGCAATCTCCTCGGCAATCTTGTTGAGGTCGTCGCGCGCTCCGGGCGACAGCTCAACCTTCATTCAGCGGCGTCGCGCTGTGCTCGCGCCCGTCGAATAATCTCACGAGCTTCTTCGAAAGCTTGCTCGGCCGGGATACCGCGTCCGGCTTCGAGATCGGCAATGGCTTTGTCGACGCTTGCCATGAGAGAGGCCCGTCGCGCCTCATTCGCAGCCTCTTCGTCTTCCAGCAGCTGAAGCGCATCCCGAACGACGGCGCTGGGGCTTTCGTAACGGCCCGTATCGAGCAGACGCTGAATGAGTTCCTCGCCTTGAGGATCGAGGGCGATGTGGAAAGTCATGACCAAGCGCTCCATAGAGAACAAATGTAGCACACAGCGGGTCAGCCGCCAATATAATGCCGCGCGTAGCGGCGGCCGAGGCCGGTGAGAATCTCGTAGCCGATGGTAGCGGCGCCGGCGCCGACCTCGTCGATCGTGAGGGCGTCGCCGATCAGGATGGCGCGGTCGCCGCGCCTGACCGCGCCGGCGGGCACGTCGGTGACGTCGACGGACAAGAGGTCCATGGAGACGCGGCCGGCGAACGGGCAGCGGCGGCCGGCGACGAGGGCCTCGCCGACGGGCGCGCCGGCCGCGAGCTTGGCGTCGGTGGCGCTCGCGGCGCGCGGATAGCCGTCGGCATAGCCGACCGACAGGGTGGCGAGCCGGCGCGGGCCGGGCGTCGTCCATTGCCCGTTATAGCCGACGCTCTCGCCGGCGGCGGCGGCGCGGACCTGGATCACGCGCGCCTCTAGGCGCACCACGGCGCGCATCGGATTGTCGCGGCCGGGTGTCGGGTTGCCGCCGTAAAGGGCGTAGCCGGGGCGGACGAGGTCGTAAGAGGGTGCGCCGGGCAGGAAAAGGCCCGAGGAGTTGCTGAGGGAGGCGGGCACGCCCGCAAAGGCGTCGCGCACGGCCTCGAAGGCCGTGATCTGGCGGGCGTTGGCGGGATCGGCCGGAACCTCGGAGGAGACGAAATGGCTCATCAGGAGGCTCGGCTCGAAGGCCTCGAGCGTCGGGCCGCCTTTGAGAGCGAGCGCCTCCTCGAGGCGGAGGCCGAGCCGATTCATGCCGGTGTCGATATGAAGCGCCGCCGGCAGGCGCGCGCCGGCGGCGCGGCAGAACGCGGCCCATTCATCGATCTCCTCGCGGGCGCCGAGGATCGGCCGCACGCGCAAGGCGGCATAGGTCGCCGCCGTGTCGGGCGGCAGGCCGTTCAGCACGTAGACGATCGCGCCCGGGCAGGTTTTCCGGGCGCGGGCGGCTTCCGATAGGTGGGCGACGAAGAAGGTGCGGCAACCGGCCGCCGCGAGCGCGCGGGCGGCTGGCTCGAGGCCGATGCCGTAGCCGTCCGCCTTGACGACGGCGGCGCATTCGCTGCCGCCGGCGCGCTCCCGCAAGAGGCGCCAGTTCGCCGCCAGCGCGGCGAGATCGACCGTCAGGAGGCCGCCGGCCTCGCGCGCCGGCGGGCCGGTCTCGTCACCATCCCGATGTTCGGAACCGACGCTCAATCGCCAATCCGTTCCGGCAGCTTGAGCTCGTCGGCGAGGTCGGCGAAGCGGGTCACGTCGGCCTGGAAGGCGAGCTGCACGGTGCCCGTCGGGCCGTGACGCTGCTTGCCGATGATGACCTCCGCCTTGCCGTGCACCTGGCCCATCTCGTCCTGCCACTTGAAATGCTCTTCGGTGCCGGCCTTCGGTTCCTTGTTCTTCAGGTA
>DASQLE010000631.1:0-2377 GCA_035630175.1 Beijerinckiaceae bacterium | reverse complement strand
GCGGACAAGTTCCTGACGAGCGGATCGCATCGCCGCGCCCTGGTCATCGGCGCCGAGACCTTCTCGCGCATCCTCGATTGGAACGACCGCACCACCTGCGTGCTGTTCGGCGACGGGGCGGGCGCGATCGTGCTCGAGGCGGGGGAGGGCGAGGGCACCTCCGCCGACCGCGGCGTCCTCACTGCGCACCTGCGCTCCGACGGGCGCTACCGCGACAAGCTCTACGTCGACGGCGGTCCGGGCTCGACCGGCACCACCGGTGTTCTCAAGATGGAAGGGCGCGAGGTGTTCCGCTTCGCCGTCGCCAACATCACCGACGTGATTCAGGATGCGTTCGACGCCACCGGCACCACCGCCGCGGAGCTCGACTGGTTCGTGCCGCACCAGGCCAACAAGCGCATCATCGACGCGAGCGCCGATAAGCTCGGCATCGCGCGCGACAAGGTGGTGATCACTGTGGATAAGCACGGCAACACGTCGGCCGCCTCGATCCCGCTCGCGCTCGACGTCGCGTGCAAGGACGGCCGCGTGAAGGAAGGCGATCTCGTCATGATCGAGGCAATCGGCGGCGGCTTTACGTGGGGCAGCGCGCTCCTGCGCTGGTGAGGCCGCACCGTTGCACGCGGGTGACGCGCGCCGTCTAGTCGCCGTCCGCCGAGAAATATGCAGCCGCCGCGATTGACCGCCCTGGAGCGACTGAATAGCGTTCTCCGGCATCGCGTTAGTATGAATTCCCAATAAGGTCTCAAAGGGGGAGGCTGATGGCAGGCCGGACCGTGACACGCGCCGATCTGAGCGAGGCCGTGTACCAGAAAGTCGGCCTGTCGCGGACGGAATCCGCAGCCTTGGTCGAGCTCGTGCTCAAGCACATTTGCGAAAGCCTGACCGACGGCAAGACCGTGAAGCTGTCGTCGTTCGGCTCGTTTGTCGTGCGCGAGAAGGGCGAGCGCATCGGCCGCAATCCGAAGACCGGCGTCGAGGTGCCGATCGAGCCGCGTCGCGTTATGGTGTTCAAGCCGTCCAACGTGCTCAAGGCGCGCATCAACGGCGGCGAGGCGAGCGACGAGGACGAGTGAGCGCCGTCCGTGACGGATGATGGACAAGAGCCCTGACGCGTTCCGGACCATCAGCGAGGTCGCCGAGCACCTCGACGTGCCGCAGCACGTATTGCGCTTCTGGGAAACGCGCTTCTCGCAGATCAGGCCGCTGAAGCGCGGCGGCGGGCGGCGCTATTACCGGCCGGACGACGTCGACCTCCTGCGCGGCATCCGTCATCTGCTCTACGGCGAGGGCTACACCATCAAGGGCGTGCAGCGCATCCTCAAGGAGGAGGGCCCGCGCTTCGTGCAGTCGGTCGGCCGCGGCGACGAGCGCCCCCCGTCGCGGGCGCAGGCCGGCCCCGAACACGCAGCCGAGGACGACAACAGCGAGGACGACAACGGCGAGGACGCCGCCGCGGAGGACGAGAGCGCCGAGGACGGCGACGAGGCCGCCGATACGAAGCCGGTCGGCGGTGCGCGCGCCGGTGCCGGCTCCTGTGCGGCGTCGCCGGTCAACGCGGACGGCGCGCGGGGCGCTCGCGACCACGCGGGGATCGCCAAAGGTGATATCGAGCGGCTCAAGGCGGCGCTGGCGGACCTCGCCGAATGCGAGCGCGTGCTCAGCGCGCTGAACACGCCGACGGAGGCCGGCGCGCAGGACGAAGCCTGAAGCGCCGGCGCCGACGCGAACGGCTCGAGTCGAGCGGAACGACGAGCGCTCGCGTATCGGTCGTGCGCGGGTGCCGCGAGCCGGAACGGTAAGCCGCCGGGCGGCGAGGCACGCATGCCTCGCAAGTGGCCCGAAGGCGCCATGCTCCTACAATGATCCCGCCCATATCCCGCCACAGAGCGAGACTCATCCTGCACCGTCAAGCTTGTGGGAGGCAATCATATGGAGCACGTCACGCACGAAATCACCCGGGAATATCGGCTCGACTTCGAGGGCGGCGAGGCCGGCTGGGATGACCCCATACCACCCGAGGTCACGTCGCGCGTGCTCGGCCGCGAGGCCACCTGCACGATCAATCGCACCAGCCTCCTCGCCTGGTCGCTGATGAACATCGCGCACGTCCAGGTCGCCGATCTCGCCTGCGGGGGATGGATCAAGATCGTCATCAGCACCGGTCCCGATTTCGACGAGAGCGCCTTCCGGGCCGAGGTGGCCGGCGTCCTCCACGGCGTGAAGAGCGTGCGCAGCAACCGCGGGCCGCGGGCCGCGGAGCGCGGAGCCCGGATCGGTCTCGAGGCCGTCGTCGGAGCCGTCGCGCCCCTGGCGATGGCGATGCCGGCACGGCTTTAGATACCCGCGCGTCTAGACCGCCGCCAAGACGGATGAA
>DASQLE010000630.1:0-4821 GCA_035630175.1 Beijerinckiaceae bacterium | reverse complement strand
GATCGGAGCCGTGCCGGCCCACACACCGAAGCCGCACAGCGAGATGGCGACGATCGCGTAGCCGCACAGCGTCGGGATGCGCGTCGCCCGCGGGACATCGGCATACCAATCCGTTTCGGTCGGTTTCAACGCCATTGCCTTGCTCTCCATCGATCCTCGCCTCGGCGCCTATGGCGGGCTCTTGCTCCGGATCGCTGCGCCGTCTGCGATCTCGCCATTCACCATCTTGCCTGCCGACCTTGCCTCGCGGCATCACGCTTCGAGGAGGGCCGGACCATCGCCGGCGCCGAGCGAGCCGCCCTTCGCCTTGTTGCCCATAAGCATCGGGATGATGTCGTCGCGCTTGCCGAGGGCCTGAACGGCGCCGTCCTTCAGGATCATGATCTTGTCGACGCTCCTCAGGAGCGAGGGACGCTGCGTGACCGCCACGACGGTGATCCGCTTCTCCTTGGCGCGCACGAGCGCGCGCGCCAGGGCCCGCTCGCCCGGCGTGTCGAGATTCGAATTGGGCTCGTCGAGCACCACGAGCCGGGGATTGCCGTAGAACGCGCGGGCC
The DNA here is from genome assembly GCA_035630175.1 of Beijerinckiaceae bacterium. Lineage (GTDB taxonomy): Bacteria > Pseudomonadota > Alphaproteobacteria > Rhizobiales > Beijerinckiaceae > JAJKJG01. The sequence goes on along the minus strand of DASQLE010000630.1, from coordinate 4,265 downwards.
AGGGCGATCCGCTGCTTCTGGCCGCCGGACAGCGGGCTGCCGTCGACGGCGACCTGGGTCTCGTAGCCTTGCGCGAAGTGCGAGATCATCTCGTGGACGTCGGCGATCTCCGCCGCATCGAAGATGGCCTCGTCGGTGGCGTCGCTGCGCATGCGGGCGATGTTGGCCTTGATGGTGGCCGGGAAGAGCTGCACGTCCTGAGGCAGGTAGCCGACGCTCTCGCCGAACTGCCGCGTGTCCCAGTTGCGCATGTCCATCTGGTCGAGGCGCACGCTGCCGGCGGTCGGCGCGATCGAGCCGACCAGCATGCGGGCGAGCGTCGACTTGCCCATGCCGGAGCCGCCGACGATGGCCAGCGAGTCGCCCGGCTCCAGCTGGAAGGAGATGCCGTTCAGGATGACCTTCTTGTTCGGCGGCGGGACATAAAGCAGGCGCTCGACGTTGAGGCGTCCCTCGGGACGCGGGAGACGCAGCCGATCGAAGTTCAGGGTCGAGTTCTGCAACAGCGCCTTGATGCGCGCGTAGGCGGCGCGGGCGTGGATGAAGTTCTTCCATCCGTCGATCGTGCCCTCGATCGGGGCGAGCGCCCGGCTGCCGACGATCGAGGCCGCGATCATCATCCCGCCGGTCAACTCACCGTTGAGCGAAAGCCATGCGCCCCAGCCGAGGATCGCGATCTGCGTGCACAGGCGCACGAATTTGGAGACGCCGGCCACCACGATGTTGCGGTCCTGCGCGAGGACCTGCGCTTTCAGGGACTCGGCGGTCTCCCGCCCCCACATGGCGACCGCTTCCGGGATCATGCCCATGGCGTTGATGACCTGGGCGTTGCGCGCCATGGCGTCCGCCTGCAGGTTGGCGCGGGTGCCGAACGCGTTGGCCCGGCCGAACGGGACGGCGGTGATCTTCTGGTTGAGATAGGCGAGGATAAGGAGAACGAAGCCGGTCCCGGCAACGATCCAGCCGAGGTCGGGGTGGATGAGGAACACCGCAAACAGGTATAGCGGCGCGACCGGCGCATCGAGCATCGTGAGGAGGACCGGCCCGGTGATGAAGCTGCGCATGTGCTGCAGGTCGCCGAGCGTCTGGAACTCGCGGCTCGAGCCGCCCTGGGACGCCTTGGCGGCGGCGGCGAGGACCGGCGCCCCGAGCTTGCTCTCGGCTTCGACCGCGATGCGCATCAGGATGAAGCGCCGCACCATGTCGAGCAGCACATGCACAACGAGTGCGCCCAGCACGACGAGGGATAGCATGAGCAGCGTGTCGGTGCTGCGGCTCGTCAGGACCCGATCGGACACGTTGAACAGGTAGAGGGGGACGGCCAGGATGAGGGCGTTGACGATAAAGGAGAAGATCGCGACCGTGACGAGGTTGCGCCGGCAGGTCGCGAGCCCTTTGGTCAGGACCTCGCGGAACTCCCGCTCGCTCGAGCGCTCCTGGAAGGGCGGCTTCCCGCCTCCGCCGCCTTCACCTCCGCCGCCACCACCCGGGCCTCGCGATCCGGCCGCAGGCCGGTGGCGCGCGGGCGTGTCGGACGCGTTCAATGGTTTCGCATCGATCGTGCGGCCGCCCTCCTGCGTATCGCGCGAGGTGGGTGTATCCGGCGCCTTCGCGGTCGGAGCGTCCGGCGCGGCGTCGCCTGACGGGGCTTGCTCCGCCGCCGCCATGTGCGATGGCCCGGTCGGCGCCATCGCCGGCGACGATTGCGGATCGGCGATAGGCGGTGCGTCGCTCGCGCGGGATTCGGCCTGCGAAGCCTTGTTGTCCACGGCGGCAAGCCCTGGGCTTTCGGATCCGGCGCCATCGCGTGCCGGCCGGACGCCACGAGCGGCCGGATCGTCTCGCGGGCCGGCATCGTCGGCCGGTGCGATGTAGCGGTCGGCGGCGGCCGCTCGGTACTCGGTCTCCAGGGACCGCAGCGAGGTGCCGAGCGAGATGTCCTCGCCGCGGGTCGGCGCAAGCTCCGCTTTGCCGCCCGCCTCGTCGGCCGGCCGCTCGCCGCTGCGGCCGCTGCCGACGCCGCTGTCCCATAACCGATGCGGTTCCGCACCAGGCAAAGCTCGATATCCGTTCCCAATCACTCGCAAAGCCCCACGTTCAACTGACCATTGATCTCCGGGTGACGTCAGCCGGTCATCATCTGGCCCAGCACGTCGCCGGGCAGCGTTGCCTGCTGAATCGGCGTGCTCGGCTGGCCGTCGTCGTCGTCGTCCGGAGACCCGATAAAGGCGATCACCTCGTTGACGAGCGTTTCCGTGTCCTGACGGTCGACATCGTCGTCGTCGCCGATGATGATCTCGGCCTGGACGAGAATGCTGTCTTCGTAGTGCTCGCCTTCGAGATACGTATGGAAGGTGGCACCGACATCGATGATCGTTGCGGTATTGATCGTCGCGTTCTCGCCGGTCGAGACGATCTGCTTGATTTCCGTGCCGTCGCCCACGGTCAGGTCCGGCAGGAGCTGGATGGCCGTGTCCACGTCGGCTACGACGTTGGTCTGCTGGATGATGTTGACGTCGTAATAGTCGCCGGTGACGTAGAGGATATCGAGGGTGCCGGTGCCGTTGCCGGTTAGCTGCCAGCCGACCTCTGGATCGAAGGTGACCTCGCCGCGGCCGATGGCGTCGATGAGGTCGACGAGCCCGCTGCTCAGGTCCTCGAAGTCCTGGGCGCCGATGTTCTGGATGGTGGCGTCGTTGAGGAGCGTGTTGGCGCTCCACGAGGCCGTCTGGGTGATGTCCCCCTCGAAATCCTTGTCGAGGTTGGAGGCGACCTTGAGGACGTCGTCGTCGATCAGGAAGTTCTTTTGATAGATGATGTTCGCCTCGTGGTAATCGCCGAGAACGATGATGACATCGTATTTGCCGAAATCGATGATGTTGGCGGTGCCGTTGGTCTCATTGCCGCCGGCCAGCAGGCGCGAGTAGACCCCCTGAGTCGTGACAACGCCGACATCGTTGTCGTAGAGCCAGTTGTATTGGCTCACCATCTTCACGTCGACGAAATCGCCGTCGAGGACGTCCACATTCCAGGTCAGGCCGGCGTGGAAGCGCCCGACCGGCAGCACGTCGAAGGCGGGCTCCCGCGTGAACTCGGCGACGTTGCTGACGTCGTTCGCCTCGGTGATCGACTTGTTCTCCTTGGGGAGACCCGCGATCTCGACCTGGTCATTATCCTTGTAGACGTTGATCTGGATGATGCCGTTGGTCTCGAAATAGTCGCCCTTGACGATCAGCGTGGTGCCCGCCTCGTTGAGGTCGACGATCTGGGCGCCGTTAAAGGCGATGTTCCAGCCCATCTCAGCTTTGACGCCGACAACAGGGATCGTCGTTATCGATTCGCCGGGCGCAATCTCCACGATGTCCTTTGGCCGTTGTGGTCGGACGAGGTCGGGGTGCTCCGTACCGTCGTCCTGCAGCTCGCCGTCAATATAGAGCCCACGGATCGGTCCTTCGCCCTGGGTAGCCTCGCCGGCGTCGGCTTGCGCGCTGACGGCGCCGAAGACAGCTTGCGGATTGCCCCCGTCAGTCGCTTGCTCCGCCTCTGCGTCGGCCTTTCTCTGGTCGCCAAGCGCCTTGACCAGGTCCATGACCGGTTGCGCGTTGAGGATGTCGGGCAAGTCGAAGTTCTCTGGCAGCTGCTCGTCCAATTCCGCCTTGGCCTTCTCGAACATGTCTTCGAAGGTCTCGGCGATGTTGAGGGCATTGAGCTCGTGGATGCCGGCCGCCGCGGCGGCTTCTGGGTCGGAATCCACGTAGCCGCCGTTGTTGCTGACTATCTGCTTGATCTGAGTTGACTGGATGATGCGCTGAGCCGCCCCATCGTCGTAGGTAACCTTGATCTCCACATCCGGCGGATTGAACTCGCGGGGCACGCGAGCAATGAACTTGTACGGTTCCGGGAACGAAAACCCGCCGCCGCCGGCATCCGCTAGAACCGTTTTCAGCTTGGCCGGCGTACCGCCGATAGCGGTGACCGGATCGATTGTGCCGATATCCCGATAAGACTCAGGCAGGGAGAATTCGAGCGAGCCGTTCACGTGGGGCGGACCCGAGGGCGCACGCAGGCGGAAGGTAAGGAAATCCTCTAGGCCGCCTTGCACCCCCGCATCGGCGACATGCTTCCCCGCGAAATCATCTTGGAGATTCTGGTAGGCTGAGCCGTTGTAAAGGTCGCGCGAGCGCGCCAGCTCCTCGAGCAAGTGAAAATAGCCGGCGAAGTGCCAAACAATTTCGTTGACGGTATGAGGACAGGCGGTCATGGCA
>DASQLE010000629.1:0-3894 GCA_035630175.1 Beijerinckiaceae bacterium | reverse complement strand
GCTCGTCCGATCCGTGCGACAGGAGCGCCTCGATGGCGCCTGCGGTCAGGAGCGGCGCGAGGGCGAAGGCCATGGAGGCCGCGTTCCACATCTCCGTGCAGGCCGCGCTCATCAGCGTCGGAAGGCCCTGGCCGCCATGCTTGGGCGGCGCCGGCAAGGCGTTCCATCCGGCCTCGGTCCAGGCCCGGTAAGCCTCGGCCCAGCCGGGGGCCGTAGTGACGGCGCCGTCCTTGAAGGATGCACCGTGCCGGTCGCCGACCCCGTTCAGCGGCGCGATCACCTCGCCCGCAAAGGCGCCGGCCTGCTCGAGCACCGTCTCGGCCAGGTCGAGGGACAAGTCGCCGTAAAGCCCCTCCGCAAGGGCGCGGTCGAGCCCGCCGACATGGCGCATGGCGAAGACCATCTCGGCCACGGGCGCGCGATAGGTCATGAGTTCCTCCCCGAGAGGCACCGTTGACGCAGGGCTGCGCCTCAAAATTGAGAAAACCACGCGGCGCTTTGATCGAATCGACCAAAGCGCATGAACCTGATCGTCTTCAACATGTTAAGCACGGTGTCCCGCGAAAAGTGCTGTCCGGCCCCGGATCAGGTCGGACGGCGATCGTTTCGGCATCGTGCTCGGTCGATGGCGGGACCCGCCCCCGGCAACGAAGTCTAGAGGTGAACCCTTCCCGGTCAATGAGCACGGCTCCGAACACCAGACGGCTGAGCGCCGATGCCGCGGACCTTGAGGACGCGCGCGCCATCCTGCGCGCCGGCGGCCTCGTCGCGTTCCCGACCGAGACGGTCTACGGCCTCGGCGCCGATGCGGGCAATCCGCAAGCCGTCGCCCGCCTCTACGCGGCCAAGGATCGGCCGAGCTTCAATCCGTTGATCGCGCACCTGCCTAGCCTGCCGGCGGCGCGCGGTCAGGGCCTGTTCGACGCGTCGGCGCAAGCCCTGGCGGAAGCGTTCTGGCCGGGGCCGCTGACCCTCGTCGTACCGGCCTCGCCCACCGGCACGATCTGCGATCTCGCCCGCGCCGGGCTCGACAGCGTTGCCCTGCGCGTGCCGGCGCATCCGCTCGCGCGCGAGCTGCTGGCGGGGCTCAGTGCGCCGGTCGCCGCCCCGTCGGCCAACCGCTCGGGCGGGGTGAGCCCGACGCGTGCGGAGCACGTGCTCGCCGATCTCGACGGCCGCATCGATGCGGTGCTCGACGGCGGGCCGACGGAGGTCGGGCTCGAATCGACGATCGTCGCCTGCATCAGCGACGGGCCGCGGCTGCTGCGGCCGGGCGGCGTCCCGCGGGAGGATATCGAGCGGATCGTCGGCCCCCTGCTCGGGCCGGCGAACGAGACCGCGCCGCGCGCGCCCGGCATGCTCCTGTCCCATTACGCGCCCCGGGCCATGGTGCGGCTCGCCGCGGCGGACATCCGCGCCGGCGAAGCGGCGCTCCTGTTCGGTCCGGCGCCGCCCGCTGGTGCCGACAGGGCGACGGCGGCCCTCAACCTCAGCGCGCGCGGCGACCTCGTCGAGGCGGCCGCGAACCTGTTCTCGCACCTGCGAGCGCTCGATGCGTCCGGCGCGCGCGCCATCGCCGTCGCCCCCATCCCCGAAACGGGCTTGGGCGAGGCGATCAACGACCGGCTGCGGCGCGCCGCCGCGGAGCGAGGCTAACCCTTCAGCTTCGCCGCCGTCTCGGCGACGAGCTTGCCTTGGAAGCGGGCTGCGTCGAGCTCGTTGCGGCTCGGCTGGCGCTGACCCTGGCCGCCGGCGATGGTCGTCGCCCCGTACGGCGAGCCGCCGACGATCTCGTCGAGCGTCATCTGGCCCCCATACGAATAGGGCAGCCCGACGACGACCATGCCGAGATGCAGGAGGTTGGTGATGGCGGAGAAGAGCGTCATTTCCTGGCCGCCATGCTGGGTCGCCGTCGACGACATGGCGCTGCCGACCTTGCCGGTGAGGGCGCCGCGCGCCCACAAGCCGCCGGTCTGATCGAGGAAGTTCGCCATCTGCGAAGACATGCGGCCGTAGCGGGTCGGCACGCCGAGGATGATGGCGTTGTATTCCGGCAGCTCGTCCACGGTGGCGATCGGGGCCGGCTGGTTGAGCTTGAAATGGGATTTGCGCGCGACCTCCTCGGGCACGAGTTCCGGCACGCGCTTCACGACCGCCTCGGCGCCGGTCTCGCGCGCGCCTTCCGCCGCCGCGTAGGCCATCTGCTCCATATGGCCGAAGGACGAGTAATAGAGAACGAGAACCTTGGTCATGACGGCCTCCAGAAGCGGACGGCGCCTGACGGCGCCGCCGGACCAGTCAAGATATGGGAACGGATCAGGCGGTCTGCGGCGAACCGGCCGGCGACGAGATCAGCGGCAGTCGCGCAGTCCTGACGGCAAAGGCGCCGTCACCGGCCAGGATGTGCGTCAGGGCGGCGACGGTCAGGAAGGCCGGGTATTCCCAACCCCCGTTGGCGGCCGTGAACAGCCAGCCGTTCGGCCAATGCACCGCCAGCGCGCCGACGAGGACCGGCAGAAGCGCGAGCGAGACCCAACGGCCATAGAAGCCGGCGATGATCGCCAGCCCGCCGAACAGCTCGGCCGCGAAGATCGGCCAGGCAAGAGCCGGCGGCAGCCCGACCTTGCCCAGGAAGCCGGCGAACCCCGGCATGGTGAACACCCAATATTTGAGCAGCGCGTGCGCGACGAACATGGCGCCGAGCGACACGCGCAGAAGGAACATCCCGTAAGGGGCGAGCTTGGCATCGATCATGGAAGAACCCTCCAGCCGCAGCGGCTATGGCGCAGAACCTAGGCTTCCGTTTGCGCAAAGCTATCGGTAAGATCGCAGGACCATCTTTGCAGGCCCGCAAGTATGTTGGATCCTCAGACGCTTGCCTGGGACGATTTCAAGCTCGTTCGCTTGATCGCCGAAGCGAAAGGCCTGGCGGGCGCCGCCGAGCGCCTCGGCGTCAACCACTCGACGGTTTTCCGACGCCTCGGGCAGCTCGAGGAGGCGATCGGCACCAAGCTCTTCGAGCGTCATCGCACGGGCTATGCCCTGACCGCCGCCGGCGAGGAGATGGCGGCGCTCGCCGAGCGCATGGACGACGACGTGGCCGGCTTCGCGCGCAAGCTCGCCGGCCAGGTCCTGTCGCCGGCCGGCGAGCTGAGAGTGACGACCAACGACACCCTTCTGACGCATCTCCTGACGCCCCTGTTCGCGCGCTTCTGCCAACAATGCCCGGACGTGCGCCTCGATGTGGTCCTGTCGAACCAGGCCCTCAACCTGTCGAAGCGGGACGCCGACGTCGCCATCCGGGCGACCGACACGCCCCCGGAGACGCTCGTCGGCCGCCGCGCCACCACCCTTGCCTGGGCGCTCTACGGCCGGGCCGCCGATTTCCCGCAACCCGGGACGCTCGACCTGCCGACCCTCTTTGCGCATGCGTGGGTCGCGCTCGGCGACAATCTCGGGGCCGTCAAGGCGGCGCGGTTCGTGCGCGAGCGGGTGGCGCCGGAGCGGATCGTCTACAAGGTCAACACGGTCCTCGGCCTGACGGAGGCGGTCGAGGCCGGGATCGGCATCGGACCCCTGCCCTGCTTCATCGCCGATGCGCGGCCGGCGCTGGTGCGCCTCGCGCCGCCGAACCCGGATTTCTCCACCGGTCTTTGGCTGCTCACCCATCCCGACCTCCGCCATTCGGCGCGGGTGCGGGTGTTCCTCGACTTCCTCGCCGCCGAGATCGCCAAGCTGCGCAAGTATCTCGAGGGCGGCGGGCGCTAGAGCGCGGCGCGTTCAGCGTTTAGATCACGATGCGTTTTGATTGAATCAATCAAAACGCATGAACGTGATCGATTCCAAGAAGATGGGCATGATGTTCTTCCGAAAAGTGGTGTCCACTTTTCGGCA
>DASQLE010000628.1:0-3033 GCA_035630175.1 Beijerinckiaceae bacterium | reverse complement strand
GAAGGGAACCGGGACCTCTCCGAGCCGGTCAAGCTCCTGAGCGAGGCGCGCGGCGTCCTGCGCGACCGGTTCCTCGCGGCCGATGTAGGGATCACCGGCGCCAATTTCCTGGTGGCCGAAACCGGCACGTCGATCATCGTCACCAACGAGGGCAACGGCGACCTGTCGCAGATTCTGCCGAAGACGCACATCGTCCTGGCGTCGATCGAGAAGCTGGTGCCGACCCTCGACGACGCCAGTCAGCTCCTGCGCGTCCTCGCCCGTTCGGCCACCGGCCAGGACATGTCCGTCTACACGACGCTCTCGACCGGTCCGCGCCGCCCCGGCGATCCAGACGGGCCCGACAATTATCACGTCGTCATCCTCGACAACGGCCGCTCGAGCCTGCTCGGCACCCAGTTCGAGGACATGCTGCGCTGCATCCGCTGCGGCGCGTGCATGAACCATTGCCCGGTCTATCAGGCGGTCGGCGGGCACGCTTACGGCTGGGTCTATCCGGGCCCGATGGGCGCCGTCTTGACGCCAAGCCTGATCGGCATCGACAAGTCGGGGCACCTGCCCAACGCCTCCACCTTCTGCGGTCGCTGCGAGAGCGTGTGCCCGGTGAGGATTCCGCTGCCGAAGCTGATGCGCCATTGGCGGGAGCGCGAGTTCGAGCGGCACTTGTCGCCGGCGACGGTGCGCTCCGGCCTCAAGCTGTGGGGCTTCTTCGCCCGGCATCCCGTGCTCTACGGCGCGGCGACGCGGCTCGCGGTGGCGGGACTCGCCCTTGCCGGCCGCTCGCGCGGGAGCTTTCGACGCCTGCCCCTGGCGCGGGGCTGGACGGCGACGCGTGATTTTCCCTCGCCCCAGGGCGGCACCTTCCAGATGCAATGGCGGCGCGAGCGCGGCGCGCGGCGCGCCCCATGACGAGCGCCCGCGACGACATCCTCGCCACGGTGCGCCGCTCGCTCGGCGTCACCGGCCGCGAGCCGACGCGCCGCGACATCGTCGACGAGCGCCTGCGACGCGCGCCGAAGGGAGTGATCCCGGCGCGCGGCCAGCTCGCCGGCGCCGCCTTGATCGCGCTCTTCCGCGCCCAAGCCGAGGCCGCCTTCGCGACGGTGGCGGAGGTCGCCTCCGCCGCCGCGGTGCCGGGCGCCGTCGCGGATTTCCTGCGCGGCCACAACATCCCGGCCGTCTTGCGCTTCGGCGACGATCCGCGCCTCGCCGCGATGCCGTGGGGCGAGACCTCGCTCGAGATCGGCCACGGCCGCAGCGACGGCGACGACCTCACCGCGGTCAGCCACGCTTTCGGTGGCGTCGCCGAGACCGGCACGCTGATCATGGCCTCGGGCCCCGAGAATCCGTCGACCCTCAATTTCCTGCCCGACAACCACATCGTCGTTCTCTCGGCAGGCGATGTCGCCGGCGACTACGAGACGGTCTGGGACAAGCTGCGGACCGCCTACGGGAAGGGCCGCATGCCGCGCACCGTCAACATGATCACCGGGCCGTCGCGCTCCGCCGATATCGAGCAGACCCTGCTCCTCGGCGCGCACGGCCCGCGCCGCCTGCATATCGTCATCGTCAACGACTGAGCGGCCGCCGAGCTGTCTGAAGGCGGTCAGACGTCGGCGTCGCGTTTTCGGTCGAGGGCGAGCTTTACGACCATGATGTCGGGATCGTTCGGGTCGGTGCGCATGGCGAAGCCGAGCCGGCGGCACATGTCGAGCATGACCGTGTTCTCGCGAAGCACCTGCCCTTCGACGACGCGCAAGCCCTCGGCGCGCGCCCATTCGACCATGAGCTGCATCAGGCGCCAGCCAAGACCGATGCCCTTGAGGTCGGAGCGCACCAGGATCGCGTATTCGCCGGTCTCGTGCGCGGCGTCGGCCTGCAGGCGCACGGCTCCCATCATGGCCCCGCTCTCCGCATCGAGGGCGACGAAGGCGATCGCGCGGGCGTAATCGATCTGCACGAGCCGCGCGATGAAGGAATGGCTGAAATCGCGCACCGCCGCGAAGAAGCGCAGGCGCAGATCCTCGGGCGTGACGTGCCGGAAGAACTCCTTCACCAGGTCCTCGTCCTCCGGCCGCACCGGTCGGACGAAGACGCGGCGCCCGTCGTCCAGCGCCAGGTGGCGTTCCCAGTCCTTCGGATAGGGCCGCACGGCGAAACGCGGATGACCGCGGCCCTTGCGGCTGCCGGGCGCGACCGGCGCGACCGCAATCCTGGCATCAACCGCGATGACCCCCTCCCCGTCCGCCAGGATCGGATTGATGTCGAGCTCGCGCAGCTCGGGCAGGTCGGCGGCGAGCTGCGCGATCTTGACGAGGACCAGCGCCACGGCGCGCTCGTCGACGGCGGGGACGTCGCGGTACGCTTTTAGGATGCGCGACACGCGCGTCCGCGCGATCAGGTCGCGCGCGAGCTTCAGGTCGAGCGGCGGCAAGGCGAGCGCCTTGTCGTTGATGACCTCGACGGCCGTGCCGCCGTGACCGAAGACGACGACGGGGCCGAAGGTTGGATCGTCGGCAACGCCGGCGATCAGCTCGCGCGCCTTTGGGCGCCGCACCATGGCCTGAACGGTGACGCCCGTGATGCGCGCCGACGGCTTCAGGCGACGCGCTCGCTCGAGCATGTCGGCGGTGGAGCGGCGCACGGCGGCCTCGCTCGTCAGATCGAGCTCCACGCCGGCGATGTCGGATTTGTGCACGATGTCGGGAGACAGGATCTTCACGGCCACCGTGCCGCCCTCGGCGAGGATCGGCCGCGCGGCGTCGGCCGCCTCGTCGGCATCGCGCGCCAGCGCGACCGGCGCCGCCGGGATGTCGTAAGCCCGCAAGAGCGCGTTCACCTGCAAGGGATCGAGCCACTCCCGGTCGTCGGCAAGGGCGGCGGCCACGACCTGCCGGGCGGTCGCCGTGTCGGGCACGAAATCGATCGGCAGGCTGTCGGGGGTCTCCATGAGATCGTCCTGCGCCTCGCGGTAGCGGACGAGATGCATGAACCCTCGCACGGCTTCCGCCTCGGTGGCGAAATGCGGGATGC
>DASQLE010000627.1:0-12558 GCA_035630175.1 Beijerinckiaceae bacterium | reverse complement strand
TGTTCGCGCGCTTCTGCCAACAATGCCCGGACGTGCGCCTCGATGTGGTCCTGTCTAACCAGGCCCTCAACCTGTCGAAGCGGGACGCCGACGTCGCCATCCGGGCGACCGACACGCCCCCGGAGACGCTCGTCGGCCGCCGCGCCGCCACCCTTGCCTGGGCGCTCTACGGCCGGGCCGCCGATTTCCCGCAACCCGGGACGCTGGATCTGCCGACCCTCTCGACGCATGCGTGGGTCGCCCTCGGCGACAATCTCGGGGCCGTCAAGGCGGCGCGGTTCGTGCGCGAGCGGGTGGCGCCGGAGCGGATCGTCTACAAGGTCAACACGGTCCTCGGCCTGACGGAGGCGGTCGAGGCGGGGATCGGCATCGGACCCCTGCCCTGCTTCATCGCCGACGCGCGGCCGGCGCTGGTGCGCCTCGCGCCGCCAAACCCGGATTTCTCCACCGGCCTGTGGCTGCTCACCCATCCGGACCTCCGCCATTCGGCGCGGGTACGGGTGTTCCTCGACTTCCTCGCCGCCGAGATCGCCAAGCTGCGCAAGTATCTCGAGGGCGGCGGGCGTTAAGTCGCGACGCGTTTGGCGCGCTTGCCCGCCCGCTCGGCCCGGAACAGGCCGACGATCTCGAGATGGGGACTGTATTTGAACTGATCGACCGGCACGACGCGCTCGAGGCGATAGCCGCCCTCGATCAGGATCGCGGCATCGCGGGCGAATGTGCCGGCGTCGCAGGAGACGCTCACCACGACGGCCACCTTCGCGGCGGCAAGCTGCCGGGCTTGCGCTTCGGCGCCGGCGCGCGGCGGGTCCATCACGACGGCGTCGAAACGCGCCAGTTCCGGCGGCAGCAACGGACGGCGGAACAGATCGCGCGTCTCCGTCTTCACCGGCCGCAAGCCCGTCGTGCCGCGCGCGGCGCGATCGAGCGCGGCGAGCGCGGCGCCATCGCCGTCGAGCGCATGCACCTCGCGCGCCTCGGCGAGACGCAGCGCGAACGGACCGCAGCCGGCGAACAGGTCGGCGACGCGCCGCGCCGCCGCGCAGCCCTCCAGGACGAGGGCCGACAGGACCTCCTCGCCGCGCGCCGTCGCCTGCAAGAACGAGCCGGGCGACGGCACCACCTGCGCCCGGCCCATGGCGATCATCGGCAGGCGGCGCTCGACCACGACATCGCCATGCACGGACAATCGGGCGAGGTCGAGCGCCGCGGCGGCGTCGGACAGGCTCAAGCGGGTGCGCGCATCGATGGGCCCCTGTCCGCGCAGGTCGATGTCGAGGCCGGTTCCAGTCGCCGTCACCTGCACGTCGAGCGGCTTTCCGGACCGCTCGAGCAGGCGCGCCAAGGCGAGCGCGGCGCGCGGCGCCTCGGCAAGAGCGGGATCCGCGATAGGGCAGATGGCGATCTCGACGAGGTCGTGGCTCCCCGACGCCATGTAGCCGACCCGGATGCCGCCATCCTTGAGGCGGGCGTGAAATGTCACCCGCCGCCGTCCCGCCCCGTGCGCATCGACGAGCGGCTCGACGGGAGCGGGCAAACGCGCCTGGCGCAGCGCCTTGTCGAGGATACCGCGCTTCCAGGCGGTGTAGGCCGCCGCGCCCATATGCTGAGCGAGGCAGCCGCCGCAGCGGCCGAAATAGGGGCAGAACGGCTCGACCCGGTCCGGCGACGGCGTTTCCACCGCCACGAGCCGCGCCCGCGCGCCCGCGCGCTCGACGAGCACCGTCTCGTCCGGCAGCGCGTAGGGCACGAAGAGGGGCCCGTTCGCGGTCTCGGCGATGCCGTCGCCGCGACCGCCGAGGCGCGCGATGGCGACCCGCTCAGCCACGGCGCGCGCCGATCAGGAATTCGCGATTGCCGTCGCCGCCGAGGATGGGCGAGGCGATCGGCCCGAGGATGGCGAAGCCGCGCTCGCGCAGAACAGCCTCGACGGCATCGCACGCCGCCCGCTGCACCGTCTCGTCGCGCACGACGCCCTTGCCGACATGCTCGCGCCCCGCCTCGAATTGCGGCTTGATCAGCGCGACGAGGTCGGCCTTCGGCTGCAGCAGATCGGTGGCCGCCGGCAGCACCAGCTTCAGCGAGATGAAGCTGACATCGACGACCGCCAGGTCGATCGGCTCCGGGAGCGAGCCCTTGTCGAGACGGCGGATATCGGTCCGCTCGAGGTTGACGACGCGCGGATCGGCAGCAAGCCTCCGGTGCAGTTGCCCATGTCCGACATCCACCGCATAGACCCGCCTTGCGCCGCGCGCGAGCAAGGCCTCGGTGAAGCCGCCGGTCGAGGCGCCGATATCGGCGCATAGGCGGCCGGACGGATCGACTGCGAAGGCGTCGAGGGCGGCAGCGAGCTTGACGCCGCCGCGCGAGACATACGGATGCGGAGCCTCGGCGACGATCTCGGCGGCGCCGTCGATCAGGTCGGCGGCTTTGCGGACCGGGGCGCCGTCGGCTGTCACGAGCCCGGCCGCGATGGCGGCCTGGGCCTTGGCGCGGCTCTCGAACAGCCCGCGCTCGACCAGAAGGACGTCGGCGCGATCGCGAGCCATCAATCGCGTGGAGCCATTCGGTGGTTTATGCGTTTGTTTCACTCACGATCTCCGGAGGGAGCACCATGAGACCCGCCCTCGCCGCCCTTCTCGCGATAGGCCTTGCCGGCCCGGTGCTGGCCCAGCAGGGAGGCGTCGAGACCTTCGAGGGGCCGATCGTCGGGTCGAAGGGCCAGAATATCGGCAAGCTGACGGTCCGCAGCGGCGAGAACGCCACGGTCATCCGGATCGTCATCAGCGCCGGCGGATTGAGCCCAGGATGGCATGGCCTTCACTTCCATCAAGTCGGCGACTGTTCCGACGCCGGCAAGTTCCAGCTCTCCAAAGGCCATATCAATCCCGATAAGTCCGAGCATGGTCTGCTCAACCCGGATGGCCCGGACATGGGCGACCTCTCCAACATCTATGCCAATGCCGACGGATCGGCGAACGCCGAAGTCAGCTCCGAGTCCATCCTTCTGAGCGGCGAGGAGGCGCTGCGCGACAACGACGGCGCGGCGCTCGTGATCCATGCCAACGAGGATGACCACACGAGCCAGCCGATCGGCAATGCCGGCGACCGGGTCGCCTGCGCGGTGATCAAGTGATCGAGGCAGAGCCACACGGCCTTTGGCTTTGCCGCGCCTTGCCGGTTCCGTATGCAGATCATTTGGCAATCAAGCCAGGGAGGACGACATGACATACCTCAATCGCCGCTCGCTTTTGTGGGGCACCGCCGCGATCGGCGCCGGCGCGGCCATGGGCCGAGCCTATGCGCAGGCGCCGAGCGGCCCTTTCAAGCTCGATCCGCTGCCCTACGCGGCCAACAAGAACGAGCCGCATATCGACGCCCAGACCATGGAGATCCATCACGGCCGCCACCACGCCGCCTACGTCAACAACCTCAACGGGATCGCCCAGCAGCACGGGCAGATCGGCCAGACGCCGCTGCACGAGATCCTGGCGAAGCTGAGCGACGTGCCGGAGGCGGTCCGCACCGCCGTGCGCAACAATGGCGGCGGGCACGCCAATCACACCATGTTCTGGCAGATCATGGGCGGCTCGGGCGGAGAGCCCAAAGGCGAGGTGAAGGCGGCGATCGACCGCGATCTCGGCGGCTTCGCCAAGCTGCAGGAGGACTTCAACGCCGCCGGCGGTCGCGTGTTCGGCTCCGGCTGGGTGTTCGTGACGGTGGATCAGGGGGGCAAGCTCGCCCTCGTCACCAAGCCCAACCAGGACACGCCGTTGATGGACGGCCAGCGTGCCCTCCTTGGCAACGACGTCTGGGAACACGCCTATTACCTCAAATACCAGAACCGCCGCCCCGATTACCTCAAGGCGTGGTGGAACGTCGTGAACTGGGACAAGATCGACGAGCGCTATGCGGCCGCCAAGGCGGGCAAGCTGACGATCTGACCCCTTCATCGTCCTCCTCGGCCGCGCGCAGCGCGGACCCCGAGGATCTCAGGACGATTATGGCAAGGCGGCGCGGGCGGGCCGGTCAGGACGCGGCGGCACGAGGTCCTCGGGTCTCCGCCTTCGGCTCCGCTCAGGCCCTCACCTTCAGCGCTCCGGCATCCTGTCCGAGCGTTTCGAACACCTTCGTGACGACCGCGTGGGCGTCGAGGCCGGCCTTGGCGTATTGGCGCTCGGGCTTGTCGTGGTCGAGGAAAACGTCGGGCAGGACCATGGCGCGCACGCGCAGGCCGCGCTCGAGGGCGCCGCGCTCGGCGAGCAGCTGCAGGACGTGGCTGCCGAAGCCTCCGACCGAGCCCTCCTCGAGGGTGATCAGCACCTCGTGCTCGCGGGCGAGACGCAGGATCAATTCCTCGTCGAGGGGCTTGGCGAAGCGCGCATCGGCGACCGTCGTCGATAGTCCGCGCGCTTCGAGGTCCTCGGCCGTGCGCAGCGCCTCGGCGAGGCGCGTGCCGAGCGACAGCAGGGCGACGCGGCTGCCCTCCTTGAGGATGCGGCCTTTGCCGATCGGCAGCGGCACGCCGCGTTCCGGCATCTCCAGCCCGACCCCCTCGCCGCGCGGGTAGCGGAAGGCGATCGGACCGGAATCATGGGCGGCGGCGGTCGCCACCATATGCACCAGCTCCGCCTCGTCGGCCGCGGCCATCAATGTGAAGCCCGGCAGGCAGGCGAGATAGGCGAGGTCGAAAGCGCCCGCATGGGTCGCGCCGTCGGCTCCGACGAGCCCGGCCCGGTCGAGGGCGAAGCGCACCGGCAGGCGCTGAATGGCGACGTCGTGCACGACCTGATCGTACGCGCGCTGCAGGAAGGTCGAGTAGATGGCGCAGAACGGTTTCAGGCCGTCCGCCGCCATCCCGGCCGCGAAGGTCACCGCGTGCTGCTCGGCGATGCCGACATCGAAGGTGCGCGCCGGGAACGCCTTCCCGAACAGGTCGACGCCGGTGCCGGACGGCATCGCCGCCGTCACCGCGACGATGCGCTCGTCACGCTCCGCCTCGCGAATCAGGCTCTCGCCGAACACTTTGGTGTAGCTCGGCGCGTTCGCCTTCGGCTTCGCCTGCGCGCCCGTCACCACGTCGAAGGCGACAACCCCGTGATACTTGTCGGCCGCCGCCTCGGCCGGGGCGTAGCCCTTGCCCTTGCGCGTCACCACATGCACGAGAACCGGCCCCGCCTTGGCGTCGCGCACGTTGCGAAGCACCGGCAGGAGGTGATCGAGGTTGTGGCCGTCGATCGGCCCCACATAATAGAAACCGAGCTCCTCAAAGAGGGTGCCGCCGGTCAGCATGCCGCGCGCGAACTCCTCCGCGCGCTCGGCCGTCTCGGCCAGGAACTTGGGCAGGCGCTTGGACAGCTGCTTGCCGATCTCGCGCAAAGAGCGGTAGGCGCGCCCGGAGACGAGGCGGGCGAGATAGGCCGACATGGCGCCGGTCGGCGGGGCGATCGACATGTCGTTGTCGTTGAGGATGACGATCAGGCGCGAATGCATGGCGCCGGCATTGTTCATGGCCTCGTAGGCCATGCCGGCCGACATCGCCCCGTCGCCGATCACGGCGATGACGTTATGGCGTCCCCCTTGCAGGTCGCGCGCCACGGCCATGCCGAGCCCGGCCGAGATTGAGGTCGAGGAATGCGCCGCCCCGAACGGGTCATAAGCGCTCTCGTCGCGCTTGGTGAAGCCCGACAAGCCGGCGCCCTGACGCAGGGTGCGGATCCGCGCCCGCCGGCCGGTCAGGATCTTGTGCGGATAGGCCTGATGGCCGACGTCCCAGATCAGGCGGTCGCGCGGCGTGTCGAAGACGTGATGCAGGGCGACCGTGAGCTCGACCACCCCGAGCCCGGCCCCGAGATGCCCGCCCGTCACCGACACCGCCGCAATGGTTTCGGCGCGCAGCTCCTCGGCGACCTCCGCCAATCGTCGCTCCGGCAAGGCGCGCAGGTCCTCAGGCGTCTCGATCGTGTCCAGAAGGGGAGTGTGAGAGGATGTCATGCGCGCTGCGGCTCAGGGTTCGACATCGAGCGGGGTCGTGCCGGCCGCCTGACCATTGGGGCCGACGGTGATCTTCTCGATGCGGGCATCGGCGCGCTCGAGCAGCGCCTGGCAATGCGTCTTCAGGGCCTCGCCGCGTTCGTAGATGGCGATCGATTCCTCGAGCTCGACCTTGCCCTGCTCCAGGCGCTGCACGATGCTCTCGAGCTCAGCGAGGGCCTTCTCGAAGGTGAGCCCGGAGAGGTCGGGCTGAGGCTCGGTCGGGGTCATCGGCGCAGCTTTCATGAGGGGAGTTATGGGGGCTCCGGCCGCAAGTAACAAGAACGGCCGATCGGCGGGAAGGTTCACCGGAACCCCCCGTCCGGAGAGCCGCACCTATGAAGGCGAGCGGGGCCGCTCCGCCGCGGACGCGAAGGCGGCAAGATAGCGCGCCTGTGCCCTGTCAACCGGCCAGGGGGCGAGAAGATCGTCGAGGAGCGGCGCCGGCAGGGGCTCCGGCCGTCCGAAATAGGCGAGCGCCTCCCGGCGCGAGAAGCCGGCGAGGCGAGTGGCTTCGAGGAAGGCGGCAGCGCGGTCGGCCCGTTTGGTGAGACGCAGGAGCGCCGCGCCGGGCTGGGCGGCGAGGCCGAAGCGCAGGCGGATCGCCACGAGCAGCCGTTCCTCGACCTCCTTGTAGATGTCGCCGATGACCACCTTGAAGGGGGAGATGACGTCGCCGACGACGTATTCGGCCGCATCGTGGAGGAGGATCGCGAGACGCCCGTCATCGGGCAGGTCAGGCTGCAGATGCCGGGCGATCGCGTCCACGAGCAGCGAATGCTGCGCCACGGAGAAGATGTGCGGCCCCGCCGTCTGCCCGTTCCAGCGTGCGACGCGCGCAAGGCCGTGCGCGATGTCCTCGATCTCGATGTCGAGCGGCGACGGGTCGAGCAGATCGAGGCGACGGCCGGACAGCATGCGCTGCCAAGCGCGCGGAGCCCAATCGCCTTTGGCCGGCATCTAGCGGCGTCGGCCGAGGGCCGCGCATTCGCGGTGGCGGAAGCAGCCGACGAGATGGTCGTTGGTCATGCCGACCGCCTGCATGAAGGCGTAGACGATCGTCGGGCCGCAAAAGGCGAAGCCTTCCGCCTTCAGCGCTTTCGCCATGCGGCGCGAGACCTCCGTCTCGGCGACGACGTCGGCGCGGCTTCCGAGGTTGCTCTGGATCGGCCGGTCGCCGACGAAATCCCACAGGAAACGCGCGAAGCCGCCGCGTTCCTGGATCGCGAGCCAGGCGCGGGCGGAGGCGACGGTGCCCTCGATCTTGGCGCGGTTGCGGACGATGCCCGCATCGCCCATGAGGGCCTCGACCCGCGCGGCGTCGAAGCGCGCGATGGCGGCGGGCTCGAAGCCCGCGAAGGCGCGCCGGAAGTTCTCGCGCTTGCGCAGGATCGTGATCCAGGACAGGCCGGCCTGGAAGCCGTCGAGGACCAGCTTCTCGAACAGGGCGCGATCGTCGTATTCGGGCACGCCCCATTCGCCGTCGTGGTAGGCGACATAGAGATCGTCCGTGCCGGGCCACCAGCAGCGGCTCCGTCCGTCGGCATGGGCGGTCAGGCCTTCGCTCATACGGCGGGTGCCGCCGCGATCGGCGGCAAGGAAAAGTCGACCCAGTCCGGAATCTCGACCCGCACGGGCCGGCCGCCGGCGCGGAGCGTCTCGCCCGACGCCAGCGCAGCGGCGACGCGGTCGAGGCGGAGTGCGGCAAGGCCGCGCCCGTCCGCCGCCGAGCCGGTCCGACCGAGGCTGCGCTCGCCGGCCGCGACCTCGGAGCCCGGCTCCGCAGCCGCCCCGTCCGCATAGACGAGCGGCACGATGCGGGTCCGCGCCAGGCCGCGATGCTGCATGCGCGAGACGACCTCCTGACCGACGTAGCAGCCCTTGTCGAAATCAACCCCGCCCAGCTGATCCATCAAGGCTTCGTGCGGGAAGGCGTCGCCGAAGGCGAAGTCCTTGCCGCCTTCCGGAACGCCGAGCGCGATGCGGTGAGCGTGGTAGGCCCCCTCCCCGTCCGGAGGCGGGCCGCCGTCGGCCGCGGGGACGATGGCGCGCCAGCCGAGCGCGGGCAGGCGCGGATCGTCGCCGACGAGGCCGGTCTCCGGATCCGGTCGCGCGGCATCATCCCAGCCGGCAAGGACGCGCGCGGTGCTCGAGCCGTCCTCGACGGCGGCCTTGGCGCGCAGCCTGTAGAAGCCGAGCCGCTTGGCGAGGTCAGTCGCTTCGGCGCGCGCACAATCGAGATGGTAGGAGCCATCCGCGGCGGCGAAGACGATGAAATCGAACAGGATCTTGCCTTGCGGGCTGAGCAGGGCGCCGAAGCGCGGCCGCCCGACCGCGACGCGGTTGAGATCGCAGGTCAGAAGGCCGTCGAGAAAGCCTTTGGCCTCCTCGCCCGAAACCTTGATGACGCCGCGGTCGGCGAGACAAGCCACCGGCATCACGCGCTCCTTGCTGCAACCCGAGCCGTGACATATGCCCGTCGGCAGCACACGGCTCAAGAGCTAGGGAGCGCGACGGCTCGCGACTCGACCTCTCCCGCTCCGTGGGAGAGGTGTTTCCTGCGCGGGTGAGGTGGTTCAGCGAGCTAGTGCCGCGGGCCTGTCGTGAAGGCGCCGCCGCGGACGCGCTGCGGCAGGCATTCGGCATATTGCGCCGCCGCCTCTTCGCCATAGGTCATGACGAGTTCGCGGAAGGCGGCGAACAGCGCCGCATGCACCATCGAGTCGGGATCCAGCCCGTCGAGCTCCGCTTCCGCGAACGCTTCCGTCACGTAGCTCAGCGCCAGCCGCTTGGCAGCGCTGTAATCGGGTTCCGGCTGATGGATGTCGGTGCTGCTCATGTCCCCGTCTTCGCGTCACTTCCCCGACCGCGAACATAAATCGTGAGGGCTGCCGCGCGCCACCTCGCGCTCCCGACGAGGTTAACGGTATGAATAGACTCCGTGGATAATGGGGGCGCGTGTTCACCACGATGCGCATCGATCTGATCGAGCAGAGCGCGTGAACGCGATCGAAGCCAAGGAGTTGGGCATGACGCCGCTCCGAAGGCGACTGGTTAAGCGTTCCGCATCAACCGCCGTAGCGTCCGGCGAGGTTGCGCGACAAGGTTTCCCCTTCCTTCAGAAAGCGCGCGCTCGCTTCGGTCGCCGAGGGCGTGCAGGCGCGGTAGGTGAGCGCGTAGCCCCGGTAGCCGCGGTTGTAGGCGCCGGCGAGCCGCTCGCGCCGTCCCGGCGTGCCGCCTTCGGATTCGAGCAAGGCCTGCATGCGGGTCGGCCACTCGCCGGCATCCGGCGCCGCGCACAGCGAGCGCAGGAAGGCGAGCGCGCCGACGATCTCGGAAAGCCGCAGCATCTCCTTCTCATAGGCGGGAGCCGGCGGCTCGGGCGGCGGCGGCTCGGCCGGCTTGGCCGGGGCCGCCGGCGCCGCGCGCGCCGGAGCCTGACCGCTGCGCGCCCCCTGCGCGCTCGCCGGCGCCGGGAGGGCAAGAGCGACGATGAGCATGGTCGCGCCAAAACGTTTCATTCAGGCACGGCTCTGGTTAGGTCTCATGAGAATCGGTCGCGTTCATGCGTGTGTTAAACGCAGGAGCGCGATCCAAGGCAAAGGCTTTGCGCAGGATGCCGGCAAGGCCGGGCGTCGTCGGCAAGGAGCCGAGATCGTCCGCGGCGACCCAGCGCACGTCGACCGCTTCCGCGCCTGCCTGCGGCTCTCCCGCGCGCCAACGCGCCGCATGCGCGCACACGACGAAGTGGTGGCGCACGCGCGCTTGCTCATCCCGTTCGATCACCTCCGCATGATCGAGGAAGCCGATCATCTCGGCCTCGACGCCGACCTCCTCGCGGAGCTCGCGCAAGGCAGCCTCGGCCAGGGTCTCGCCCGGCTCGACGAGCCCGCCCGGCAGGCTGTAGCGCCCGGCCATGGCTCCGCGCCCGCGCGCCGCGAGGAGGACGCGCCCGTCTCGCAGCACGGCGACCGAGGCGGCGAGGAACGGGCGGCTCGGAAAGAGCCGGTCCGCCGCGTCCCGCTCAGACATGCTGGCCGCCGTTGATGTGCAGCTCGGCGCCGTTCACGTAGGACGAGGCGTCGGTGCACAGGAAGTAGATGGCCTTGGCGACCTCGTCGGTCGTGCCGAGCCGGCGCAGGGGGATCTGCGCCACGAGCTTCTCGGTGCCGGGCGACAGGATGGCGGTGTCGATCTCGCCCGGCGAGATGGCGTTGACGCGCACGCCGAGCGGCCCGAAATCCTCGGCCATCTCACGGGTCAGCGAGCCGAGCGCCGCCTTCGACGTGGCGTAGGCCGCACCCGCGAAGGGATGCACCTTGGAGCCGGCGATCGAGGTCACGTTGACCACCGAGCCCTTGGCGCGCTCGAGTTCCTCGACGAGGCCGCGGGCCAGCAGGATGGGGCCGAAGAAATTGACCTGAAAGACACGGGCCCAATCGGCGAAGCTCGTATTCAGCGTGCCGAGGCGCGCTCCGTTTTCGCCCTTCGGGGAGATGCCGGCATTGTTGACGAGGGCGTGCAGCACGCCCCCTTCGGCGGCGAGGCGCTGCTTCGTCTCGGCGACGGCGCGCATCGTGTCCTCTGGGCTCGCGAGGTCGACCTGGAGGTGGTCCTCGGGCCCCATCTCCCAGGGGCAGTTCTCCGGAAAAGCGTGGCGCGAGCAGGTGATGACCCGCCAGCCGGCGGCGGAGAAGCGCTTCACCGTGGCATGGCCGATGCCGCGGCTCGCCCCCGTCAGCAGCATGACGCGGCGGCTCTGGTTGGGTGGGGTCACGAGCGCTCCTGCCGGTTCGCCCTGTCACATAGGATGCAGGCCCATCCCTGTCACGGATAAAGCCGTGCCTTCGTCCAGCCGCCCTCGGCCTTGGTGAAGACGACGCGATCGTGCAGGCGGAAGGGCCGATCGTGCCAGAACTCAATGCTCACCGGGCAGATGCGGTAGCCCGTCCAATACGGCGGGCGCGGCACCTCGCCGAGGGCGTAGCGGGCGGCGTGGACGGCGATCGCCTTCTCGAAGGCGAAGCGGCTCTCGAGCGGCCGTGACTGCTGGCTTGCCCAGGCGCCGATGCGGCTGTCGCGCGGGCGGCTCGCGAAATAGGCATCCGCCTCGGCGTCGCTGACGGCCGCCACGACGCCGCGGGCGCGCACCTGCCGGCGCAGGCTCTTCCAGTGGAACACGAGCGCCGCCTTCGGGTTGGCCGCAAGCTCGCAGCCCTTGTTCGAATCCCGGTTCGTGTAGAACACGAAGCCGTCCTCGTCGGCGCCCTTCAGGAGGACCATGCGCACGTTCGGCAGCCCGTCGGCATCGACGGTGGCGAGGGCCATGGCGGTCGGATCGTTCGGCTCGGACGCGGTTGCCTCGGCCATCCACCAGCGAAACAGCTCCCAAGGCTCGGCCGCGTCGGTAAAGTCACGGCTTTTTAACCCGTCCGCGCTTTCATCTTGAGTCGTTGTTTCTCGCATCGTGTGGGTTCCGGGTGTCCGAGATTGCCTCGCACCGCGTTTATAGGCGGGATGACCGCCGGAGCGAAGCGCGCGTGACGCGCCTAGCAGGGCCCGCCGTCGCAGCCGCTCTTTCGCTGATGACCGGCGCATGCGGCATGTCCTTCCCGATGGCCTCCCTGTTCCCCGAGCCGGAATCGACGAGCTCGATCACGCCGCGGGTCATGTCGCCGCTCTCGCCGGAGCTCGGCGGAGAAGACTGGCGGCGCGCCAAGGGCGCCCTCGCCATCGCGCTCGATCCGCAAGGGAGCGGCTCGTCCGTGTCCTGGGACAACCCCGATACCGACATGAAAGGCAATTTCGCACCGGTCGGGCAGCCTTTCGTGAAGACCGACGAGATCTGCCGCGCCTTCCTCGCCACGCTGACGGACAAGGGGACGACCATGTCCCTGCAGGGCACCGCCTGCCGCCCGTCGGGCGGCGAATGGGCGGTCAAGGACGTGAAACCCTGGCGAAAGCCGGTCTGATTGCCTCTTCCGCTTGCGGGAGAGGAAGAACAACGTTGCAGCCCGGCAACACCCCTCCCATATACCTGAAGCCGTTCAGGAACCTTCGCAGTCCCGGAAGCCGGAGCGCCCATGCGCGACCCCTATGACATCCTCGGAGTGACTCGCTCCGCGTCGGAAGCGGAGATCAAGAAGGCGTTCCGCAAGCTCGCCAAGAGCTACCATCCGGATCGCAACTCCGACGATCCCAAGGCCAAGGACAAGTTCGCGGAAGCCAACGCCGCCTACGAGATCCTCGGCGATGCGGCGAAGCGCGCCCAGTTCGACCGCGGCGAGATCGGCCCCGACGGCAAGCCTCGCTTCCAGGGCTTCGAGGGCTTCGGCGGCGGCGGGCCCAGCGCCGGTCAGGGCTTCGAGGGTTTCAACTTCAACTTCGGCGGGGGCAGCCCGTTCGGCCGCCGCCGCGCGACGCGCGGCGCCGGCGAGGACGACATCTTCTCGCATCTGTTCGGGGAAGCCTTCCGCACCGCCGAGCGCGGAGGACGCCCCCGCGCCGCTGCGCCGGGCGAGGACG
>DASQLE010000626.1:0-2894 GCA_035630175.1 Beijerinckiaceae bacterium | reverse complement strand
CTGGAGGGCTCTTGCCGAACCGGACGGATCGTTCCGCTTCTGCGCCAATGCCGAGCATGACGCCTGCAATTGGCTCATTCCCGCCGACAGCCCGGACGCCTATTGCATGGCCTGCCGCCACAACCGGATCATTCCGGACCTCTCCTTGCCGGAGAATATCGGACGATGGCGGCGGCTCGAAAAGGCCAAGCACAGGCTGTTCTACAGCCTTCAGAAGCTACGGCTGCCCGTCGCAACGCGGGCCGAGCACCCGCGCGGATTGACCTTCGAGTTTCTTGCCGACCCGGACGAGCCGGCTCCGCACGCCCCGCACGTCCTGACCGGTCACGACAACGGCCTGATCACCATCAACATCGCCGAAGCGGACGACGCGGAACGCGAGCGGCGCCGCCACGCCATGGGCGAGCCCTACCGCACCCTGCTCGGCCATTTCCGTCACGAGGTCGGCCATTACTACTGGAACGTGCTCATCGAGAACGATGTCAGCATCGCCCGTTTCCGGCAGATCTTCGGGGACGAGCGCCAGGATTACGGAGCCGCCCTCGAGGCGCATTACGCCAACGGTCCTCCTGGCGATTGGCAGAACCATTTCGTCAGCTCCTATGCGAGCGCCCATCCGTGGGAGGATTGGGCGGAGACGTGGACCCATTACGTTCACATCGTCGACACCCTCGAGACCGCGAGCGCGTTCGGCCTGACGGTCGGGCCTCGCATCAGCGGTGGCCCGGAGCTGTCCGCCGCCATCGAGTTCGACCCGCATGTCGAGCCCGACCTCAACCGCCTGATCGGCGCTTGGCTGCCCCTGACCTTCGCGGTGAATTCCCTCAACCGCAGCATGGGGCAGCCGGACCTCTATCCCTTCGTCCTCGCCCCGAACGTGATCGGCAAGCTCCATTTCGTGCACGAGCGCATCCAGCGTGAAGCCGGGCGCGCGATGCGGCCGGAATACGATGCTGAGGTCCTGAAGGCGGTTGTCACGGGCCTGCGCAAGCGCGTCGCCGCCCCGCCGCGCGGGTGAGGCCGCCGGCGGGCGTGCGCAGGAACGGATGCGTGAATTGACGGAAGCGCGCCGCGCGGCAGACAATGCCGCATGCTTGACGCGATCCTCAGCAGCGACCCGTTCAACCTCCTGCCGCACCTGGCTGCGCTCGGCATCGCCTATGTGCTGGCGTTCCCAATCGGCTGGGACCGGGAGCAGGAGGAGCGCAGCGCCGGTCTGCGCACCTTTCCCCTCGTCGCGGTGGCGAGCTGCGGCTTCGTCCAGGCGGCCGAGACCGTGACGGCGGGCAATCCCGAAGCGACGGCGCGGGTCGTCGAAGGTCTCATCACCGGCATGGGCTTCATAGGCGGCGGCGCCATCCTGCGCTTGAAGGATTCGGTGCGTGGCACCGCGACGGCCGCCAGCCTTTGGGTGACCGGCGCGATCGGCACCGCCGTCGGGCTCGGCGTCTACGACGTGGCCATCATGCTGTCGGTCGTGACCATCGTCACGCTGAAGGCGCTGACCCCGCTGAAACGGGACGCGCCCGACGCGAACCTCATCGGAGCGGAGGACTGAGCGCTCAAGGCGCGTCCCTCCTCCGCCCGGCCGCCGTCACGCCGTAACGACGACCTTTGTTCCAACCTGGACGCGTCCGAACAGGTCGACGACGTCTTCGTTGAACATGCGGATGCACCCGTATGACGCGTAGGTGCCGATCGATTCCGGCCTGTTGGTGCCGTGGATCGCGTATTCCCCGCCGGAGAGGGTCAGCACCCGCTCGCCCATCGGGTTCTCCGGCGCGCCGCCCGGAATCAGGTCGGGCACGTTCGGATTGTCGCGTCGGATGTCGGTCGTCGGCGCCCATGCAGGCCGGATATAGGCCCCGTCGACCTCGGCGATCCCCTGCCATTGCTTGCCGGTCTTGCCGACCCCGACGGGGTAGCGGATCGCCGTCCCCTCCTCCATCACGAGATACAGCCGTCGTTCGCCGGTCTTCACCACGATGGTGCCGGGCATCTCCTCGCCGGTATACGGCACGACCGTGCCGGCGAGGTTGGCCGGCCGGGTCGGCGGCGTTTCGCCGACGCCGGGCTGTGCTTCCGGCCGGTAGCGGGCGTAGGTCTCGCGGAGATCCCCCAGGAACGCCGTCTTCAAGGACGGGCTCTGGAGCGAATTGCAGGCGCCGAGGGGGGCGCCGAGAAGGCCAACGAGGAGGGTGCGTCGAGAAATCATTCGAATCGGCTGATATGGTTTGCGATCGGCGTCAAAGGCCTGCCGACATCGGCGATTTCGGGGCAGTCGGACCGAAGGGCACTTTAAGACCGGCGAGGCGGCACGGCTGTGCCTTCAAGGCAACAGGCGGGTAGAGCCCTAGCGGCCGTCGCCTGTGCGCTGCCTCAGCAAGCTGCTCCACGCCTCCGCATGGGTTCCTGTGCCGAGACAAGTCTGTCCGCCCGAAACGAGGAAGGTCTGCCGTTCGACGTCCGCCCTTTGGGCCCTCATCCGGACCGTCTCGGTCGGCAACTTGGCCAGATCCTCGGCGCTCGGCAGGTGCGCCGGAGGGCATTGCGGCTGGTCGGAGGCATAGCGGGCGCTGTCGAGGCGCGGTGCGCAGGCAGCGACGACGATCACGGCCAAGGCCGCATAGAGTGGACGCACGCGCACGGGAGGCTCCAACGCGACGAGACCGGCGCCTGTTCCAGGCGCCCTTCCGATAAATAGGCACTGGCGAGCGTCACGCCAGAGCCCCCAAGGCAACCTTCTTTCGGGCGAAGCAGCAGCAGGCCGAGGCAAGTCAAAACGAATAGGCGGCGGCTTTCTCGGCCTCGACCAGCACGTCCAGCGCGCGCCACGGCTTCGGCATGAAGCGCGCGCTTGGCGGCAGGTCGTTGAGCGAGCGCTCCATGCCGCC
>DASQLE010000625.1:0-2400 GCA_035630175.1 Beijerinckiaceae bacterium | reverse complement strand
GTCGCCATGACGATCTTGCCGGCGGCCGAGCGCGCGGCGAGGCCGGAGGCCTCCTTCTCGGCCTCCATGAAGGGCATGAGATAGGCGACGGCCCCTTTCATGACGCGGGCCGATTTCACCACCTGCGGCAGGAACATCTTGCCCGACCCGAACAGGTCGCCGACCACGTTCATGCCGGCCATGAGCGGGCCTTCGATGACGTGCAGCGGCCGCTCGACCCCCTGCCGCGCTTCCTCCACGTCCGTCTCGATGAACTCGGTGATGCCGTTGACGAGCGCGTGCTCGAGCCGCTTCGCGACCGGCCAGGCCCGCCATTCGAGATCGGCCACCTTGACGGCGCCCGATCCGTCGCCCTTGAAGCGCGGAGCTGCCTCGAGCAGCCGCTCGGTCGCGTCCGGCCGGCGGTTGAGGACCACGTCCTCGCACAGCTCGCGCAGCTCCGGATCGATCTCGTCGTAGACCGCGAGCTGGCCGGCATTGACGATGCCCATGTCCATGCCGGCGCGGATGGCGTGGTAGAGGAACACCGAGTGCATGGCCTCGCGCACCGGCTCGTTGCCGCGGAAGGCAAAGGACAGGTTCGAGACGCCGCCGGAGATATGCGCGTGCGCCAAGCCCGCGCGGATCGCCCGCGCCGCCTCGATGAAGGCGACGCCGTAGCCGTTATGCTCCTCGATGCCGGTGGCGACGGCGAAGATGTTCGGATCGAAGATGATGTCCTCCGGCGGAAAGCCGACCTCTCCGGTGAGGATCTTGTAGGCGCGCGCGCAGATCGCGACCTTGCGCTCGAACGTGTCGGCCTGGCCCTCTTCGTCGAAGGCCATGACGACGACGGCGGCGCCGTAAGCGCGGCAGATCCTGGCCTCACCGATGAACTTCTCCTCGCCCTCCTTCATGGAGATGGAGTTCACCACCGGCTTCCCCTGAATGCATTTCAGGCCGGCCTCGATGACGTGGAATTTCGAAGAATCCACCATCACCGGCACGCGGGCGATGTCGGGCTCGCCGGCGACGAGATTGAGGAACTCGACCATCGCTTTCTCGGAATCGAGAAGGCCCTCGTCCATGTTGACGTCGATGATCTGCGCGCCGCTCGCCACCTGCTCGCGGGCGACGTCGAGCGCCGCCGAAAAATCGCCGCTGGTGACGAGCTTCCTGAACTTGGCCGAGCCGGTGACGTTGGTGCGCTCGCCGATATTCACGAACGGGATGTCGCCCGTCAGCGTGAACGGCTCGAGCCCGGACAGGCGCATCAGGGGCGGCATCTCCGGGATCGGCCGCGGCGCCTTGCCGGCGACGGCCGCGGCCATCGCCCGAATATGCGCCGGCGTCGTGCCGCAGCAGCCGCCGACCACGTTGACGAGGCCGGCCTCGGCGAACTCGGCCAGCATGGCGGCGGTCGCCTCCGGGCTCTCGTCGTAGAGGCCGAACTCGTTCGGCAGACCGGCATTCGGATAGGCGCAGACGAGCGTGTCGGCGACTTTGCCGATCTCCTGGATATGCGCCCGCATCTCGCGCGCGCCGAGGGCGCAGTTGAGGCCGATCGTCAGCGGCGCGGCATGGCGGACCGAATGCCAGAAGGCGGTCGGCGTCTGGCCGGACAGGGTGCGGCCGGACAGGTCCGTGATAGTGCCCGAGATCATGATCGGCAGCTTGACGCCGCGCTCGGCGAAGACCTGCCCGGTGGCGACGATAGCCGCCTTGGCGTTCAGGGTGTCGAAGATCGTCTCGATCAGGATGATCTCGGCGCCGCCGTCGACGAGCCCCCTCACCTGCTCGGCATAGGCTTCGCGCACGCCATCGAAAGTGACGGCGCGGTAGCCGGGATTGTTGACGTCGGGCGAGATCGACAGGGTGCGGTTGGTCGGCCCGACGGCGCCGGCCACGAAGCGGCGGCGGCCGTCTTCCGTTTGGGCCAGGGTCGCCGCCTCGCGCGCCAGGCGCGCGCCTTCGCGGTTGAGTTCGTAGACGATCGCCTCGAGCCCGTAATCGGCCTGCGCGATCGCGGTGCCGGAAAAGGTGTTGGTCTCGACGATATCGGCGCCGGCGCGAAAGTAGCGCAGATGGATGTCGCGGACGGCGTCGGGCTGCGTGAGGATGAGAAGATCGTTGTTGCCGCGGAGATCGTGACCGTGGTCGCGAAAGCGCTCGCCGCGAAAATCCTCTTCGGTGAGCTTCAGCGTCTGGATCTCGGTCCCCATGGCGCCGTCGAGCACGAGAATGCGCTCGGCCGCCGCTTCGCGCAGGGCGCGCTCGATATCGGGACCGTCAGCTCGCTCGATTTGGTTCATCATCCGTCACCGTCATCCCGGGGCCGCGAAGCGGAACCCGGATCATCATTACGACCTCATCCTGAGGTGCGAGCGAAGCGAGTCTCGAAGGATGCTCCAGCTCGCGGTG
>DASQLE010000624.1:0-2159 GCA_035630175.1 Beijerinckiaceae bacterium | reverse complement strand
CGATCTGAAGCTGGTCGGCTCCATGCGTCGCGAGCTCGGCGATTAGATCACGATGCGTTTTGATTGAATCGATCAAACGCATGAACGTGATCGATCCCAAGAAGCTGAGCATGATGTCATTCCGAAAAGTGGTGTCCACTTCTCGGCATCATGCTCTAGCATCGTCGGAACCGGGTGGCACCCGCTCATCGCGGCCCGGACGCAGCTCTCTGCGGTTGCGCCGCCGGCATCCGGCGCCGGCGCACCTCCTCGATGGAAGCGCAATTGTCCCGCTCGCCTTCGCCATGCTCCATGCAGGACTGAAGGATGTCCGCCAGCACTTCGCCGAGCGGCAGCTGCTGCCCGAGGCGCTCCGCCTCGGCAAGCATGATCCTGACATCTTTCAGATGCTGCGCGATCTTGCCGTGCGGCGCCCAATCGCCGGCGATCATCTTGTCGCCCTTGACGTCCATGATCTGCGAATGGGCCGCGGAGCTGCGCGCGACGTCCAAGAAGGCGCTGAGCTCGAGGCCGAGCCGCTCTGCGAAGACGAGCCCTTCGGCGAGGGCCAAGCGGTTCAATCCGAGCACCAGGTTGACGGCGAGCTTGGCCTTGCTGCCGTCGCCGGCCGGCCCAATGAAGAAGCGACGCGGAACGAGGGCGTCGAGCACGGTTTCGACGCGCGCGATGGCGGCGGCATCGCCGGCGATCAGCCCGAGGCCGTCGCCGCGCAGGACTTGCTCGCTCGTGCCCGAAACCGGCGTGTCGAGGAGGATGAGCCCGTTCCGTTCGGCGCGCTCCGCGAGGGCGGCGAGCCGTCCCGGATCGCAGGTCGCGAAACAAAGCGCGACGCGCGGCTCCGCCGTCGGCGGTAGCGACAGGAGGCCGCCCGGCCCCTCGACCACCTGCTCGACCTGGTCGGTGGTCAGGACGGCGATCAGGATGACTGGGCAAGCCTGTCCCACGCTCAGGATGGACTCGGCCGCTTGCCCGCCGATCTCGGCAAGGGCGCGGCGCTTGGCCGGGTCGGTGTCGAAGCCGACCACCGGAAAGCCGGCCGTGCGCAGGCGCCGGGCGAGGGCGGTGCCCATCAAGCCGATGCCGACCAAGCCGACGGGATCCATCATGGGGCTGCTCCGAGGGGTGCGCCTCCCGTTTGCACAAGGTCGACGGCTCGTGCAACCGGTGAGGCGCGTCGGATGCCTTGTCAGTCGTCGCAGCCCGTTGCAGTGATGCAGCCGCATGGGGAGGAATGATGCAGCCGACTGAATCCGATCTGCCGCCGCACAGCGTCGCGGTGGTCGGCCTTGGGCAGATGGGCCGCGGCATTGCCGCCAATCTCGACCGTGCCGGGCTGCTCGGCGGCGTCTGGGACCGGTCGGAGGCGGCGATCGCGGCGGCGCAGCTCGGCCCGGAGGTCCGCATCGCACAGCCGGCCGCGCTCGGAGCGTTCCCGGTGGTGCTGTTCGTGGTGCCGGGCTCGCATGAGATTGGTGAGATCCTGCACGGGGACGACGGCCTTCTCGTCGTCCCGAACGACGGGCAAATGCTCGTCGACCTGACCACCTCGAATCCCACCGCGACGCAGCGCCTGGCCGAGGAGGCCGCAGCCGCCGGGCGCCTTTATCTCGATTGCGGCATGAGCGGCGGGGCCATGGGCGCCGACGCCGGCACGCTGACGCTGATGGTCGGCGGCCCGCCTGAGGCGCTGGCGCGCTGCAAGCCGGTCTTCGATTGCATCGCCGCGCGGGTATTCCCGGTCGGCCCGACGGGCGCCGGCCATACGATGAAGCTCGTGCACAATCTCGTCTGCCATGCGATCTTCTTGGCCACGGTCGAAGGATGCCGCCTCGGCGAGCGGGCCGGGCTCGATCTCGCCGCTCTGGTCGAGGTTCTCAATGCCGGCAATGCGCGCAGCTTCATCAGCGAGGTCCGCTTTCCGAAGCACATCATCCCGGGGACCTTCGACGGCCGCTCGACCGTGTCGAACCTCGCCAAGGACCTCGGCATGGCGGACGCGCTCGCCGCTGAACTCGGCCAGCCGAGCGTCTACGGATCGCTGACCGCCGCGCTTTTGCAGCGGGCTATCGGCGAAGGGCTGGCGGATTGCGATTTCACGCTTCTCTACAAGCATTTCGACCGGCTCGTCGAAGCGGGCCGGGCCGAGCAAACCTGAGGAT
>DASQLE010000623.1:0-7152 GCA_035630175.1 Beijerinckiaceae bacterium | reverse complement strand
TCCACCGACGCCAAGCCCGACGCCGCGGTCGGCTGGCATGCGGAGCGCGCACGCCGATAGAGCTTCTTCAATCCGTGCAGCGCGCGCCGGCGCAGGTCCTCCTGTCGAGCCAGCGCGTCGAGTTCTTGCGCCGGCATGCCGGCATCCGCGGCGATGAGCAGGTCGCCGATCGCCTCGCGATGCGGGTAGAGATCCTCCATGACGCTGCCCGGCAGGGTCGCGGAATTCAGGCGCTCGGCAAAGCCCGTCTCGCGGCGGATGCGAACGATGTCGTCCTCCAGCAGCACGCCGGGCGCATGGCGCCGCAGGCTCTCGTCATAAGCGGTCTTGAACATGTAGGCGGTGCCGCCGCAGACGAAAGCGAGGCTGATGGCGATCGGGCGGCCGTCGAGGGAGAGCATGTCGGCGCGGGGCGAGACCGGGCCTCCCGCATCGGCGAGAGCGGCGCGCAGATAGGCGGCTGTCTCGGGGCGGCAAGCGAGCGCCGTGCCGGCGGCTCCCTTCCAGCCGCTCGCCTCCAGGTGGAGGAAATCGTCGACAGCGCGGCGCAAGCCCTCGCCATGGGCGACGCTCTTGACCTCGAGCCGGCCGAACTCGGCGAGCCGGCGGCGGCGCCGGCCGAGATCCTTGCGGCGCCGCGCCCCGAGATGTCTCTCGTAGGCACCGTCGTCGCCGCCGTCGAGCACGGGCCGGCCGAAGGGCGACAGGGTTCGCGTCGGCCAGCGCCGCGCGGTCAGCGCCGCCTGCACGGCGGCGCCGGCTGGACTTTCGAGCGATAGGAGCGGCAGCAGCCAGAGCCGGCCGGCGGCGCGCATGCCGTCGAGGAGCGCGTCGGCGTGATCGGCGAGGCCGCTGCGCGCGATCAGAGGCGTCGAGGTGACGACGTACGGCGATACCCAACCGGCCGCGGCGCGCCGCCACAGGCCGACGCGCGTGCCGCGCGGATCGTACGGCAGCAGCGCGAGCAGCGCCTCGCCGCGATGCACGACGACGAAGCGCAGGTCCGGCCTCGCCAAGCCATGCGCGAGATGCGCCTGGACAATTCGGCGCGCGAAGAACGGGTTGGGCGTCGCCGCCTCGGCGGCGAGGCGATCCCACGCCGTCGCCCTCCCCTCCAGCCAGGCGATGTCGACGATCTCGCAGCGAACGGCCGGGAGCGCTGCGCGCGGAGCAGTCTCGATGCGGGCGGCCGCGGCCGGTGCCATCAGCCGGCTCGCGCCAGGATGTGGGTCGCGATGCCGAGCCGCGCCTGCGCCACGACGGCAAGCCCGGCGCCCCGCAGCGCAAAGGCGACGGCCATCGCGGTGGCCGCGCCCATGATGCCGTAACGGGGGATGAGCAGCAGATTGAGGCCGACGGCGAGGGCCAAGGCGGCGAGCGCCATGGCGGCGCTGAGCCGCTCGCCGCCGAGCATGTTGAGAAGATCCTCGGCGGGACCGAAGGCGCTGTAGATCACGACGCCGGCGACCAGCACGGCGAGCGGCGCCAAGCTGGCGCTGAAGCCGGGGCCGAACAAGTGTAGGAGGAGCGGCGCCGCGGCGAGAACGGCAGCGCCGATGAGAATGGTGGCGGCGCTGGTCAGCCGCGCCGTGCGCACGACGAGCGCCTTCAAGGACGAAACGTCGCCTCTCGCCTTGGCCTCGGCGAAGCGAGGCGCCGTGGCGGTCGAGGCGGCGTAGGAAGCGAACACGACGAATTGCAGAATGCGGGTGGCGGCGAAATAGACGGCCACCGCTTCCGGCGGCAGGAAGAAGCTGAGCAGGATCACGTCGACGAAGTTGAACCCCGTATGGGCGAGGTCGACGGCGGCAAGCGGCAGGGTCGCGGCGGCCCATTCGCGTGGCCGATACCGCCGCGGCGCCGCGGGCAGCACGCGGCGCAGGCGCCGAAGGACGAGCGTCACCTGCACGAGCAGCCCGAGCGCGAGGGCGCTCAGCGTGCAGACGACCGCCACCCACGCTTCCGCCGGGGCGCCGAGCAGGATGCTGCCGACCAGGGCGGTGCCGATCAAGGCGTTGCGCAGGATGTAGGTAGGCGCGATGGCGATTGCGGCCCAATTGAAGCTGCGCGCGACCGTCTCGACATAATCCTGCAGCGCGAACAGCGGCACGAGCGCGAGCGCCATAGCGATCGGCCAGATCGCCGCGTCGCCGATCCAGTCCCGCCCGAGCCACAGGATGGCGCCGCACGCCGCGGCCGTGGCAAGCCCGCTCGCCGCCGTGAAGGCGGCCCCGCCGGCGAGAAAGCCGCGCGCCAGATCGATCTCGCCGCGCGCGCGATAATGCGGGACGAAGCGGCAGGCGGAGTGGTTGAGACCCCACAACGCCCCGTGCCCGAGGACGTTGGTCCACACCCAGACGGTCGCGAAGACGCCGTATTCCGCCTTGCCGAGCAGCCTCGCCAGGAGGACCTGCGCGCCATACGCGAGGGCCGCGCCCATGATCCGGATCACGAACACGGACAAGGCGGCGCGCTCGGCCTCGGCCAGCGCGGTGCGCCCGACGAAGGGTAGGTCGACGGTTGCCGTCACGGTCGCGCGGGTCTCCCGGCCCTGGACGCAGAGCCCGAAGAGACCCTACAGGGAGGCGCTTGCCGGTCCCTTAAGACGATCGTGGAGTGGCCGGCACCGTCCGGCTCGGAGCGTCAGCGAGCGACGGGGCTGATCTTGGCGGTGGTGGACACGTCGAGCGAGGAATTGCCGGCGGGCGGCGCTTCCGCCTGGATGAGGCCGACGGTGATCGCGCGCGCCACGTGCTCGGCCATGCAACGGTAGCCGAGATCGTTGAGATGGAACTGATCGGTGGCGAGATAGCCGCGCGTCTTCTGCTGGCCAGCGAGGTGGCGCATCGATTCGAAGCGGCGCACGAGCGGCACACGGTCGCGACGGGCGACATCCTCGATCGCCTTGATGATGCGTCCGTAATAATCGTGCCGCGCGAGGCTGGCCGTGTATTGCGGATCGACGAGCACCACGTCGATGTTGTGGGACTTGAGCCAGCGCACCGTATCGGCGAGCTCTTCCGTGAAGCTCTCGACGTCGACGCGCGCCAGGGCATCGTTCGTGCCCACTTGCCAGATGACGAGATCGGGGTCGACTTCGGCAACGGTGTTGCGCATCCGATCGGCGGCGTCGGCGGCGACCTCGCCCGACACGCCCCTGTTGATGACCTCGAAGTCGACATCGTCGGAGAACATCTTCTCGAGTTCCCCTTCGAGGCGCGCCGGATAGGTGGCCTGCGGCGACGAAGCGCCGATGCCGGCGGTCGAGGATGAGCCGATGGCGAGAACGCGAATGACCCGGCGCTCTTTCAGGGCGGACTTGACGCCGCGCAGGGAGGCGATGGTGTAGAGCTTGGAGCCGGGCACGCGGCATTCCGGCGAAAGGCTGGTGTCGGGGACCTCCGGAGCGGCGACGGGCGCCTCCTGCGGCGCCTGCGCGGACGCGCTTCCTCCCAGCCATCCCGGCATGAGGCTTAGGAAGGCAGCGATGAGGGCCGAGACGAGCGGAGGCGCCATTCGACGAACCATGCCGTAAAGAATAGACACGTCAACCCTAAACCTAGGATGAAGGCGTCCATTATTAAACCCCCGCCCAGCTCGAATCGCAACAGCTGACCGGCGAGGCTGGCGATCGATCCAACGGAAAAAACGGCCAAAGAGTTGCGTCCCAAGGCGGACAACTGCCTGGCGAGCCAGGGAATATACGGAGCGATCAGGCCGTATAGACTTTGGAAACCAACAACAAGAGCAATAAAATGAAGCAATCGCCCCGGCGACAGGTTCGATTTGTCGAAGAGGAATAGAAGCCGCGGCTCCGGGACCAGGAAAGGATCGGGCTTGAGGTCGAAGGCGGCAACGATCGCCCCGAGCGCGACCCCGACCAGCCCGAGCGGCATGAGGCGGACCACCCAGCGCCTGAACGTCGGCGATTCCTGCGTCCATTGGCAGCTGAGAAAGCCCAAGGCGAGCAGGAGCTGCCAGGCGAACGGGTTGAAGAACCAGGTGCCCTCGACGGGCCAGGTCGGCAGGTTGAACTCGAAGATGAGGGCGGCAAGGTAGATCGCCACCGACACGGCCAGGGCGCCCCGACGAGTGACCCGCGCGAGCAGCACGAACACGGGCGAAAGGGCGAGGAGCGCCACATAAAGGGGCAGGATGTTGAAGTAGCCGAGCTGGTGCGTGAGGATCACCCAGCCGATCGTCGTCTGGATCGGGTCGGAGAACGCCGGCGCGGCGTTGTGCCATTCGAGGAACAGCGCATTGTCGAAATAGATCGCCGCCGCCGCGATCATGGCAAGGGCAATGGCCGTGATGACGAGCTGCGAGCGATACACCTCGAGGGTGCGCGAGGCGAGACGCAGGAGCACACGTCCAGGGCTGTCCGGCCCGGCACGGCCGCCGGTGGCGAGGGCGATCGCCCATCCGGCCAGGAACACGAACAGCTCCGCCGCGTCCGACAACGAATATTTCGAGTAGGTGAAGCGCTCGAAGACGTTGCCCGGAACGTGATTGAGAAAGATCGTGATAAGGGCAAAGCCGCGCCAAAAATCGATCGCGTTCGGCTCGCGCATTGCGCTCTCGGTCCGGTTTCGGTGTGCGGCGACGAGCACGCCCCAGCGATTCGCCGAGCGTGCGTGATGTCCAGCCGCCTAGAGCATGATGAGGCCGGGGAGCAAGCGGGAACGTCAATGGCTCCGGAGCGGTGGGCTCCGGAGCCAGAGATGTGAAAGCGGCTTCGTTCTTCGCATCTTACCGGTTCACCCGGGATCAGGTGCGAGGCCGGTCCTCACCGGGACCTATCGACCGTTATTGGCACATGTGCCGCTGGCCGTCGTAGCCGAGATACGTACCGCTCGCCGGATCGAACGAGCGGTATCGCTGCGAGCAATAGGCGATCCAATCCGCGTCGCCCCCTTGCGCAACGGCATATGGCGGCGGCGGCGGGGCGGCATAGACGGGCTGCTGGGCGGAGGCGATCGCGCCGCCGATGAGGGCGCCCGCCGCAAGGCCGGCGACGCCGGCTGCGAGGCCATCGCCGCGGCGATAGGAACGGCCGTGATAGCGGCTGTAACGAGGGCGTTCGTAGCGGTCGCGGTAGCGATATTGCGTGTAGCTCTCCTGCGGATAAGCCTGCTGAAGGCTCGGCAATTGGCGTTGTTGCGCGGCGGCCGGGGCGACGCCCAACAAGGCCGCGCCACAGGTTGCCGCGCTCACGGCGGCGATGAGGCTGTTGCGTATCAATTCATCCTCCACGGATTATGCAATGATCTGACGAGCGAGCCCTTTGGCAATCGCCCTGCGGGTCGCGGTGATCACTCGACAGCGGCAACGCCCCTCGCCGCCGCAAGGTCCCGCGCCAATTGCCGCACATGACATCAAGTTATTGCCAAGAAAAGAGAAAGGGGCTCCTGAGAGCCCCTTTCCACATCGTCGAGCAACGCTCGATTTACTGCTTCGGTGCCGTCGCCGGGCTGCTCGCGCCAGTGCCCGTGGCCGGGCTCGTGCTGCGGGCGGCGCCGCTGTCCGAGCGACTCTCGCCGACGTAACGGAAGGTGGGCGCGCCCTCGAGATCCGCCTTGCTCATGCGCAGGACCGCGTGATCGGGATAGCCGCGGTCGGAGGCGGCGCTGCGGGCGCTACCGGCCGGCGCGCTGGTGCCGGCGGTCGCTGCGGGCGAGCCGGCCGGGGCGGTCGTGGCGGTTGTCGTCGGAGTCGAGCCAGCGGTCCCGGAGCCGGCCGTGCCGGCGGAGGCGGTGCGGCGCGTGTCATCCATCTGCCATTCGAAGGCGCTGAACGGCAGGGCTACGTTCTTCTCGCCGATGCCGAGAAAGCCACCGACGCCGACGACGACCGCGTCGGCATTGCCCTGACGGTCGACGAGAACGTCGTTGACGTCGCCGATCTTCTGGTTGTCGGCCCCGTAGACATCGAGCCCAATCAGCTTAGAGGCGCGCCACTGCGTGCCCTGCTGCTCGGTGATGAACTTGCCGCCGGCGGCAGCCCCCGCGCCAGCCGGAGCGCTCGGTGCGCTCGTCGCGGGCTGAGCCGGGCTCGTCGCGCCGGGTGTGGTGCTCGTCTGCGCCAGGACCGGCATAGTGATGAAGGCGCTCGCCACAAGGCAAGCCGCCATATGCTTCTTCAGCATCGTCTTCCTCCTAATGTGATTGTCCGATCGCGTTGCCTCAACGCATGGGGACAACGGCGGTGAGGCCCAATGGTTCGACGAGCGGGCCGACGTTCGCTACACATTTCCGTCGCAATTGGCGGGCGCGAAAGCTTGGCCGCGATCGTAACTTTGCTGCCTCTTCACGATCGGGCTTGGTGATCTCGTCATGGTCGGGCTTGACCCGACCATCTCGGAACGGATGCGGCGCTTGTCAGCACGCCATTCGTCACGAGGTCCGCGGGGTTTACGCCTTCGGCTTCTCCGAGGATGACGGTGATTGGGAGATTGCCTACGCCGCCTGGAGGCGCGACAGGGCGTCGCCGATCTTGCGCTTCTGCGCTTCGGCCTCTTCCTTGCGCTCGCGCTGCTCATCGACGATCTCTTCGCGGGCGCGCTTGAGGAAATCGGCATTGCCGAGCTTGGCCTCGATCTTGGCGATGTCGGCGTCGAGGCGCGACAGCTCCTTTTGCAAGCGTTTCTGCTCGGCCGCGAGGTCGACAATGCCGGCGAGCGGCAGCGCCGCCACCTCACCGCGCACGATGAGCTGCACCGATTGCGGCGGCGCCGCGTCGGCGATGCCGATCTCCGACAAACGCGCGAGCCGGCGGATCGTATCGCTCCACAGGTCGAGGCGCGCCCGCGTCTCGCCCGAGGGGCTCACCAGCACGAGCGGGATCTGCGCGCCGGCCGGCACGTTCGTCTCCGAGCGGGCGGAGCGGATCTCGCCGACGAGATCGACGACCCAGCCGATCTCAGCCTCGGCCGCTTCGTCGACGAATCCCTCGCGCGACGGCCAGGCGGCGAGGGCCAGGACGCCCTGCCCACCCCTGCCCTCCCACAGTTCCTCGGTCAGGAACGGCATGAAGGGGTGCAGGAGCTTGCAGATGATGTCGAGCACATGGGCGGTCGTGGCGCGCGTCTCGTCGCGGGCCGGCTCATAGCCGCCCTGCAGCACGGGCTTGGCGAGCTCGACGTACCAATCGCAG
>DASQLE010000622.1:0-2358 GCA_035630175.1 Beijerinckiaceae bacterium | reverse complement strand
CGCCAGAAGGGTCTTGCGGCGGCGGCGCGGCGGCTCGGGTGCGAACGCTCCATAGACCTCCGCGCCGTCGCCGGCATCGTCGTAGTAGCGTCCGTGATCATGAGCATCGCCGGCGTAGCCGGGCCCGCTATGGCCGTAGAGAATCGCTTCCTCTTCCCGCGTCAGAGCGACCGGCGGCTGCCGGTAAGCCTCGGGATAGCCCCGATCGTCATCCGCGGGACTGCCGCGCGAACCATAATCCGTGGCGCCGGCCTGCTCGCTGCCGGGATAATCGAACAACGGCTCTCGCCGCGCGCCGAGGCCGCTCCCTGCTCTCTGCGATCCCGGCCCTTCCTCCGCGAGGAGGGCGCGGAACGGATCGTCTTGGCCGACGATGCGGGCGAGCTCCGCCAAGGGATCGCTTTTCGACGGCGCCGCACCCGGCGAGGAGCGCCGGAGCTGGCGCTCGATGTCTTCGAGGTCGAGAGACAGGCGGGACTTGGAGACTTCAGCCATGGACTTCTCAGGCTCCCGTCAGGGTACGCAGCAACTCGATCGGCCGGGCGGCACCGTCGCGATGCCGCAGGCAAAGTCTCCTGGCAGACGGGATCCTAGCGCATCTCCTCCGGCGCCGTGACCCCCAAGATCCCGAGACCCGACCCGAGCACGCTCCTGAGAGCTTGCACGAGGGCGAGTCGCGAAGACGTCGAGTGTTCATCGTCTTGCTTAACAAATCGTAACTGCGGCGAGTCTTTGCCCTTATTCCACAAGCTGTGGAAGGAACTGGCAAGATCGTAGAGGTAAAACGCGACCCTGTGAGGCTCGTGGCTCGCGGCGGCGCCCTCGACGACGCGCGGGAATTGGGCCAGCCGGCGGGCGATCTCGACCTCGCCCGCGTCCCCGAGCCGCGTCAGATCGGCTTTTGCGAGCGCCGCGGGGGTCAGATCCAGGGACGGAAACGCCTCGCGCGCCTGGCGGAACACGGACGCGCACCGGGCATGGCCGTATTGGACGTAGAAAACCGGGTTGTCCTTGGATTGCTCGACGACCTTGGCGAGGTCGAAATCGAGGGTCGCGTCGTTCTTGCGGAAGAGCATCATGAAGCGCACGGGATCGCGGCCGACCTCCTCGACGACCTCGCGCAGGGTGACGAAGTCCCCTGCCCGCTTCGACATCTTGACGGGCTCGCCCGCCCGCAGCAGCCGCACGAGCTGGCAGAGCTTGACGTCGAGCGCACCGCGCCCCGCAGTGACGGCCTTCACGGCCGCCCCCATGCGCTTCACGTAGCCGCCGTGATCGGCGCCCCACACGTCGATCATGTCGGCGAAGCCGCGCAGGTATTTCGAGCGATGATAGGCGATGTCGGCGGCGAAATAGGTGTAGGAGCCGTCGGATTTGAGGAGCGGCCGGTCGACGTCGTCGCCGAAGGCGGTCGCCCGGAACAGGGTCTGCTCGCGATCCTCCCAATCATCGGGCAGCTGGCCCTTGGGCGGCGGCAGCCGGCCCTCGTAGACGAGATCGCGCGCGCGCAGATCCTCGATGGTCGCGCGGATCTGGTCGCGCTCGCCCACGGACAAGGAGCGTTCCGAGAAGAACACGTCGTGACGGATGTCGAGCCGCGCGAGGTCGTCGCGGATCATTTCCATCATGGCGTCGATAGCTGCGGCCCGCACCACAGGCAGCCAGCGCTCCTCGGGGAAGTTGAGGAGGCTCTCGCGGTACTCGGCGGCCAGCGCCGCGCCGACCGGCTTCAGGTAATCGCCCGGATAGAGTCCGTCCGGGATGGCGCCGATGTTCTCGCCGAGCGCCTCGCGGTAGCGGAGATAGGCCGAGCGGGCGAGCACGTCGACCTGCGCGCCGGCGTCGTTGATGTAGTATTCGCGGGTGACCTCGTAGCCGGCGAAGGCGAGTAGGTTGGCGAGCGAATCGCCGAACACGGCGCCACGGCCATGGCCGACATGCATCGGCCCGGTGGGATTGGCCGAGACATATTCCACGTTGACGGGCGCGCCGGCGCCTTGTCCCGATCGCCCGAAGCCGTCCCCGTCGGCGAGGATGGCGCGCAGAACGTCGTGGAAGACGCTTTCCTTCAAGGTCAGGTTGATGAAGCCCGGTCCGGCGATCTCGACCTTGTCCACCCGCGGATCGCCGCCCAGGTCGCCGGCGATCAGCTCGGCAAGGGCGCGCGGATTGGTGCGGGCCTCCTTGGCGAGGACCATCGCCGCGTTGGTGGCGAGGTCGCCATGCGAAGGGTCGCGCGGCGGCTCGACGACGACGCGCCCGACGTCGAGGCCCTGCGGAAGGCTGCCGGCTTCCATGAGCCGCGAGAGCGCGTCGGAGACGCGCCGCTCGAAAAGCGCGAAGATGTTCATGAAACCC
>DASQLE010000621.1:0-2512 GCA_035630175.1 Beijerinckiaceae bacterium | reverse complement strand
GCCGACGAGCGCCTTCTGGCAGAACGAGGACAGCGGATGGAAGTAGAGCCGGAGCGACATGCGGGCTGCTATGGCGCCGCCGCGACGGCGGCGGAGGCGCGGTCCATAAAGCCGAGCGCCGCGCGGGCGCCACGGGATACTCGCATCGGTTTCGTGGCCCTGTCAGTCATCGTTCCGCGACGGCCTTGAGCTTCGCAAGACCCGCCTCGAAGTCCCGGCCGACCATGCGGTCCATGTCGACGACCATGTGCACGATCTTGGCGAAGTAGGGAACACGTCCGTTCATGGCCCAGGTCACGTCCGTCGCATCGCCCTGCGGCTGCAGGGTGAACGCGACGACGTTGTCGGCCTTGATCGGGGTCAGCATGTGCAGGTCGAGCGCGATCTTCGACGGCGCTGACGCCTCGGTAATCTCCATGCGCCCCGAGCCGACGTTCCTGTTGCCCTCCCACGCATATTCGGCGCCCGTGCCCTTGGTCGTCGCGCCGAAGCTGCGCTTCATGCCGGGATCCCGCGTCTGGTAGGGCGACCACGCGCTCCAGTTCCGGAAATCCTCGATCAGCGGGAAGACCGCCTCCGGCGGCGCCTTGATGCGGGTCGAGCGCGCCACGCGGAACGTGTCGGGCCTCGTCGCGGCGATCACGAGCACGATGGCGAGCGATACGACGACAGCGACCACAACGATGACGGCGATCGTCTTGAGCATGGCGTTGCCTCGGTCAGGGTTGCAGCGAC
Organism: Beijerinckiaceae bacterium; assembly: GCA_035630175.1. Taxonomy (GTDB): domain Bacteria; phylum Pseudomonadota; class Alphaproteobacteria; order Rhizobiales; family Beijerinckiaceae; genus JAJKJG01. The sequence continues at coordinate 1,777 of DASQLE010000621.1, read as the reverse complement.
GGAGGGCCGGCGCGAGCCCGTATGCGCTAGCGCTTGCGCCGGTAGCGCGCGGTCATGAAGAACGGAGTCCAGCTCCCATCCTCACCGCGCATGCGCGACGACAAAGTGCGGCTGTCGTCGCTCGTCCATTCGATGATGTCCTGGTAGTCGACGATATTTCCGTCGCCGGAAAAGCTCGGTCCTTTCGCCTCCAGCGTCAGGACCTTGCCCGCCGAATCGAGCGTGCCGCGCTCGTAGATCCAGAGATGGGTCATCATCGAGGCGACGAAGCTGCCGACGAAACAGCCCTTTTGCGGATCATAGCCGAGCGTCATGATGCTGTTCGACGGCCCGCTGCCGTCCGGCATCTCGCCGCGCCCCTCGCAGATCGCCCAAAGGCCGCCGAGCGAGCGGACGCTCTCGACGCCCGTGCTCTTCATCGGCGGCTGGTCGGGCCCCATCACGCACTCGCCCTCGAAGGTCCATTCGCCGACGAGCTTTTGCAGCCACGCGTGCTCCTTCTGCGGCTCGGCTTTCATCGTCCTCTCCCACGTTGGCCGTATGGCTGGTGTTTAGCTTTTCGCGGCGCCCGGCTGCATGGCGATGAGCTCCCAGATATGGCCGTCGAGGTCCTGGAAGCCGTGCGCATACATGAAGCCGTGATCCTGCGGTTCGTTATAGGTCGTGCCGCCGGCGGCGACCGCCTTGCGCACTGTCTCGTCGACCTCCGCCCGGCTCTCGCACGAAAGGCACACGAGCACTTCGGTGCTCCGCGTCGCGTCGGCGATGGCCTTCGGCGTGAAGGTCTTGAACTTTGCCTCCGTCAGCAGCATCACGAAGATGTCGTCGCTGACGACCATGCAGGTTGCCGTCTCGTCCGTGAAATCCGGATTGAAGGTGAAGCCGAGACGCGTGAAGAAGGCGACCGAGCGGTCGAGATCCTTGACCGGCAGGTTGACGAAGATCTGTCTCGCCATCGCTCTCTCCCACGCGTTCACTTAACTATTCGGTTAAGTATCCAGCCTTGCCCATCGAGTCAACACCCCGTCATTCCGGGGGCTCGCGGAGCGAGAACCCGGAATGACGGGGTGCTCCGCGCTAATCGATGTGGCGCGCCGTCATAGGTTCCAGGCTCCTCGCTGCGCTCGGCCCCGGAACGACCGAGGGCTCAGCGCTCGAGCCGCGCGATGAGGGACGAGGTGTCCCAGCGCTTGCCGCCCATCGTCTGCACCTCCGCGTAGAACTGGTCGACGAGCGCGGTGACGGGCAGGCGGGCGCCGTTGCGGCGCGCCTCGGCGAGGCAGATGGCGAGGTCCTTGCGCATCCAGTCGACAGCGAAGCCGAAGTCGAACTTGCCTCCGTTCATGGTCTTGCCGCGGTTCTCCATCTGCCAGGACTGGGCGGCGCCCTTGGAGATCACGTCGAGCACGGCCTCGATGTCGAGGCCGGCCTTCTTGCCGAAATGAATGCCCTCCGACAGGGCCTGCACCAGGCCGGCGATGCAGATCTGGTTGATCATCTTGGTGAGCTGGCCGGCGCCGACCGGGCCGAGCAAGCGGCAGGCGCGCGCGTAGCTCATGATGACCGGTTCGGCCTTGGCGTAGACGTCCGGCGCGCCGCCGCACATGACCGTGAGGGCGCCGTTCTCGGCGCCCGCCTGGCCCCCGGAGACGGGCGCGTCGACGAAGCCGAACCCCTTCTGCTGCGCCTCGGCGTGGAGCTCGCGCGCGACCTCGGCCGAGGCGGTGGTGTGATCGACGAAGATGGCGCCGCGCTCGACGCCGGAGAAAGCGCCGTC
>DASQLE010000620.1:0-3744 GCA_035630175.1 Beijerinckiaceae bacterium | reverse complement strand
AGCCGAGCGTCTACGGATCGCTGACCGCCGCGCTTTTGCAGCGGGCTATCGGCGAAGGGCTGGCGGATTGCGATTTCACGCTTCTCTACAAGCATTTCGACCGGCTCGTCGAAGCGGGCCGGGCCGAGCAAACCTGAGGATCTCATGACGGCAGCGCGCTTCCCTCTCGCCCTGCATACTTGGACGCTCGACACGACCCCGCTGGAGGGAGCTCTCGCCGCGGCGCGGGCCGGCGGCTTCGATGCCGTCGAGCTGCGGCGGACCGATTTCGACCGTTGCTTCGAGCGGGGCCTCTCGAACGGTGCGGTGCTCGATCTCATCCGCGCGGCAGGCATGCCGGTGTCGACACTCGGCGTCGAATACGGCTGGCTGTTCGCGCGGGGCGACGAGAGCCGCCGTCTTTACGCGGTGTTCCGGGACTCGTGCGCCAATGCGGTGGCGCTCGGCTGCACGATGATGATGAGCGCGCCCGGGCAGGTCGCCGGGGCGCTCTCCGAGGCGGTCGCCAACCTGCGCGTCGCGTCCGACATCGTCGGCGAGCACGGGCTCCGATTGGCCATCGAGTTCAACTCGCAGCACGACGTCATCAACCACGTCGACGTGCTGCACGAGCTGATCGACAAGGCCGACCGGTCGAATTGCGGCCTGCTGCTCGACGCCTACCACCTCCACCGCAGCGGATCGGCCGGCCGCGGCTTCGTCGAGGTGCCGGGGGACAAGATCTTCGCCTTCCAATACAGCGACGTTGCGGAGACCCCGGTGACGGGCGTGCGGCGACCCACGGACCGGCTGCCGCCGGGTCACGGGCGCGTCGAGTGGACGGCCGTGTTCCAGCTTCTCGCCGAAAAAGGCTACGCCGGGCACCTCAGCTACGAGGCGCCCAATCCCGCGCTGTGGGAGCGCCCGCCCGATGAGGTCGCGCGCGAGGCCGTCGTCGCGACAAAGCGCCTTCTCGCTGCAGCCTTCCGCCAGGCTTAATCGAGCGTCTGCCGGAAGCGGGCGACGGCGATGCCCATCGCCGCCAACGTGAAGGCCGCGAGGGCCAAGAGATCGGGCTGCAGGTCGCTCAGGGTGGCGCCCTTGAGCATGACGCCGCGGACCAGCCGCAGGTAATGGGTGAGCGGCAGCACCTCGCCGACATATTGCGCCCAGACCGGCATGCCCCGAAACGGGAACATGAATCCGGACAGCAGCATGCTCGGCAGGAAGAAGAAGAACGCCATCTGCATCGCTTGGAGCTGGTTGGTGGCGATCGTCGAGAAGGTATAGCCGACCGACAGATTGGCGACGATGAATAGCAGCGTCAGCGCGATCAGGAGCGTGAGGCTGCCGACCACCGGCACGTCGAACAGGAGATGCGCGGCGCCGAGGATCAGCGTCATCTGCAGGCCGCCGACGACCACGTAGGGCGCGATCTTGCCGAGCATGATCTCGACCGGGCGGATCGGCATGGCGAGGAGGGCTTCCATGGTGCCGCGCTCGATCTCGCGCGTCACCGACAGCGCCGTGAAGATCAGCATGGTCAGGGTGAGGATCGTGCCCATCAGGCCGGGCACGATGTTGAGCCGCGTCTCGCCGGTCGGATTGTAGCGGCGGTGGATGCGCAACTCGTAGGGCGCGGGCCGCGGTGCGAGGCTCGACGCCGGTCCCAGGAGGTCGCGGGCGAAGACGCGGGACGACAGGCCCTCGAGCGCCGCCACGGCGCCGCCGGTCGCCGTCGGATCGGTGGCGTCGGCGATGACCAGGAGGGCAGGGCGTTCGCCCCGCATCAGGTCGCGGCCGAAATGCGCCGGGATGTGCACGCCGAACTGCGCCGCTCCGGACAAGAGGAGATGATCGAGCTCGTTCTCGCTGCGCGCGAGATAGCGGATCGCGAAGTAGTCGGTGGCCCGCATGGCGGCGACGAACGAGCGCGCGAAGGCGCTGTCGTCCTGCACCAGCACCGCCGTCGGCAGGTTCTTCGGGTCGGTGTTGATGGCGTAGCCGAACAACAGGAGCTGGATGAGCGGGATGACGATCATCGTCGCGAAGGTCAGCCGGTCGCGGCGGAGCTGGATGAGTTCCTTCGTGAACATGGCGACGAAGCGCCCCCACGAGGCGCGCAGTCCGCGCGTGCGGCGGGCGGAGGTGTCGGCATCCATCGGCGTCATCCTCGGGCGGCGTGAAACGCCGACCCGAGGACCTCGTCGTTGCCGAGGCGCTCTTGCGTCCTGAGGTCCTCGGCTCTCCGCAATAGATCACGATGCGTTTTGGTTGAATCAACCAAAACGCATGAACGTGATCGATTCCAAGAAGATGAGCATGATGTTCTTCCGAAAAGTGGTGTCCACTTTTCGGCATCATGCTCTGGATGCTTTGGCGCACTGCGGCCGAGGATGACGGTGGTTTTTCTGCCCATCAAAAATTGTCCTGCGCGCGGCTCATCAGGTCGATGAACACGTCCTCGAGGGTCGCCTCGCCGGGCGCCCAGGCTTGCGGGCCGGCATCGCGCAGCGGCCTCACTGCCGCGTCGAGCCGCGCGGCGTCGCGCCCGCTCACGTGCAGAGCCGCGCCGAAGGGCGCCACCATATCGACGCCGGCCAGATGCTTGAGGCGCTCTGCGAGCCCGGCGAGGTCGGGTCCCGTGACGGTCCAGGTGGCGAGATGGGCGTCGGCGACGACCTCCTCCACCGTGCCTTGGGCGAGCAGCTCGCCGTAGGCGATGTAGGCGATCTCGTGGCAGCGCTCGGCTTCGTCCATGTAATGGGTCGAGACGAGCACCGTCAGGCCCTCATGCGCGAGAGCGTGGATCTCGTCCCAGAAGTCGCGCCGCGCTTTCGGATCGACGCCGGCCGTGGGCTCGTCGAGCAGAAGCAGTTGCGGGCTCGGCAGGATGCAGGCGCCGAGGGCCAAGCGCTGCTTCCAGCCGCCCGATAATTGCCCGGCAAGCTGGTCGGCGCGGCCCTCGAGGCCGAGGCGCTCGATCGCCGCCCGCGCCGCCGCACGCGGCCGCCGCAGGCCGTAAACCCGCGCCACGAACTCCAGGTTCTCCTGGATCGACAGGTCGGCATAGAGCGAGAAGCGCTGCGTCATGTAGCCGACATGGCGCTTGATCTCGGCCGATTGCGTGCGGATGTCATAACCGAGGCAGGTGCCGCGCCCCGCATCCGGGGTCAGAAGGCCGCAGAGCATGCGGATGGTCGTCGTCTTGCCGCTGCCGTTCGGGCCGAGGAAGCCGTAGATGAGGCCGCGCCGCACCTGCATGGTCAGGTTCTTCACGACCGTCCGGCCGGAGAACGATTTCGTCAGGCCCTCGACATCGATGACGATCTCGGTCGGGGGCTTTGCCGGCTCCACCACCAAGCGTTCCCTGCTCTGGGCCGCCGCCGTCATCGCTCAGGGTCCGGAGGTCTGCACCGGCTCGGCCGGCGTCACCGAAACGGGAAGACCGATCGGCAGGCGCAGCGCGACATCGAGGAGACGCGCCTCGACGCGGAAGACAAGCTTCGCCCGCTCCTGTTCCGAGAAGATGATCGGCGGCGTGAACTCGGCCTCGCTCGAGATGAACACGATGCGCGCACGGATGCCGTCGCCGCAGCTGTCGCAGGCGACCTGCACGGTCTCGCCGAGCATCATTGTTGAGAGGAGCGGCTCCGGCACGTAGAAGCGCACGCGCAGGTTCTCCGGCGGCAAGAGCGCGAGCACCGGCTGGCCCGCGTTCACCACCTCGCCGGAGCGGAAATACACGTCCTGCACGCGGGAAGC
>DASQLE010000619.1:0-2333 GCA_035630175.1 Beijerinckiaceae bacterium | reverse complement strand
GAGCCCGTGCGCGAGGCCATGCACTCGGTGTTCCTGTATCACGCTATCCGCGGCGGCATGGACATGGGTATCGTCAACGCCGGGCAGCTCGCGGTCTACGACAAGATCGACCCCGAACTGCGCGAGCTGTGCGAGGAAGTGGTTCTCAACAAGCGGGCCGACGCCACCGAGCGCCTGCTCGAGGCGGCGGCGCGCTTTAAGGGCGACGGATCGGGCGCCGTCAAGGTGGCCGATCTCGAATGGCGTGCCTGGCGGGTCGCGAAGCGGCTCGAGCACGCGCTCGTCAACGGCATCACCGAGTTCATCGAGACGGACGTGGAGGAAGCGCGGCAGAGCGTCGAGCGGCCGCTGCACGTCATCGAAGGCCCGCTCATGGCCGGCATGAACGTGGTCGGCGACCTGTTCGGGTCGGGCAAGATGTTCCTGCCGCAGGTAGTGAAATCGGCCCGCGTCATGAAGGGGGCCGTCGCCTATCTCATGCCCTTCATGGAGGCCGAGAAGGAGGCTTCCGGCCTCGCCGCGCGTTCGGCCGCCGGCAAGATCGTCATGGCGACGGTCAAGGGCGACGTGCACGATATCGGCAAGAACATCGTCGGCGTCGTGCTCGGCTGCAACAATTACGAGGTCATCGATCTCGGCGTCATGGTGCCGGCGCAGAAGATCCTTGACACGGCGCGCCGCGAGAATGCCGACCTGATCGGCCTGTCTGGGCTGATCACGCCCTCGCTTGACGAGATGGCGCATGTCGCCGGCGAGATGGAGCGCGAAGGCTTCGCCATCCCGCTCCTGATCGGCGGCGCCACCACCAGCCGCGTGCACACGGCGGTCAAGATCCATCCGCAATACGCGCGCGGCCAAGCCATCTATGTGGCCGATGCCAGCCGCGCGGTCGGCGTCGTGTCGAGCTTGCTCTCGCCCGAGGCCAAGGCCCCGTATGTCGAGACCATCCGGGCGGAATACCGCAAGGTGGCGGACGCCCATGCCCGCTCCGAGGCCGACAAGCAGCGGCTGCCGATCGGGAAGGCGCGCGCCAACCGCATGAAGATCGACTGGGCCGCCTACGAGCCGCCGAAGCCCACCTTCACGGGCACGCGCGTCTTCCGCACCTACGACGTCGCCGAGCTCGTGCCGGTCATCGACTGGACGCCGTTCTTCCAGACCTGGGAGCTGAAGGGGCGCTTCCCCGCCATCCTCGAAGACGAGAAGCAGGGCGCGGCGGCGCGCCAGCTCTACGAGGACGCGCAGGACATGCTGCGCCAGATCGTCGAGGAGCGCTGGTTCAACCCGAAGGCGGTGATCGGCTTCTGGCCGGCCAACGCGGTCGGCGACGACATCCGCCTCTTCACCGGCGAGAGCCGCTCGGAGACGCTGGCGACGTTCCACGGCCTGCGCCAGCAGCTCTCGAAGCGGGACGGGCGCCCGAACCTGTGCCTCGCCGATTTCGTCGCGCCCGCCGAGACCGGGCTCGCCGATCATATCGGCGCCTTCGTGGTGACCGCCGGCATCGAGGAGGTGCGCATCGCGCAAAAGTTCGAGCGCGCCAACGACGATTACCGCTCCATCCTGGTCAAGGCGCTGGCCGATCGCCTCGCCGAGGCGCTTGCCGAGCGCATGCACGCGCGCGTGCGCCGGGAATTCTGGGGCTACGCGCCGGACGAAAACCTTTCCAACGAACAGCTCGTCGGCGAGGAGTACCGCGGCATCCGCCCGGCGCCCGGCTATCCGGCGCAGCCGGACCACACCGAGAAGGCGACGATCTTCCGCCTCACCGAGGCCGAGCGCCGCATCGGCGTCAACCTCACCGAAAGCTACGCCATGTGGCCGGGCTCGTCGGTGTCGGGTCTCTACATCGCCCATCCCGACGCACACTATTTCGGCGTCGCCAAGATCGAGCGCGACCAGGTCGAGGATTACGCCGCCCGCAAGGCCATGAGCATCGCCGAGGCCGAGCGCTGGCTGTCGCCGATCCTCAACTACGACCCGGCGCGCTATCGGCTGGAAGCGGCGGAGTAGCGGTCGTCCTTCGGTTCACTCACCTCGTCCTGAGGTGCGAGGGGAGCGGGCCTCGAAAAACGCTCCAGAGCGCGCTGCGTGCTTCCAGGCTCGGCCTTCGGCCTCAGCATGAGGAGCGTTGGGTTATCTGATCTTGCCGTGCGCGAGAGCCAGCCAGTCGCGCACGCGCCGGTCTGGATCGGGGTTCTGCGTGACGTCGCTGACGACGGCGATGGCATCGGCGCCGGCGGCGAAGACGGCGGGCGCGCGCTCGAGGGTGATGCCGCCGATGGCGACGAGCGGGACGGCGCCGATGCGGCGCTTCCATGCGCCGATCTTCT
>DASQLE010000618.1:0-3837 GCA_035630175.1 Beijerinckiaceae bacterium | reverse complement strand
CGCGCCTGACCATCCACGGCGTGGTTCTGACCATGTTCGATCCGCGCAACAATCTCGCCGGCCAGGTCGTGGCGGACGTGCGCGAATTCATGGGCAAGAAGGTCTACGAGACGATGATCCCGCGCAATGTGCGGGTGTCCGAGGCCCCGTCCCATGGGAAACCGGTCCTATTATATGACTTAAAATGCGCAGGCTCGCAGGCTTACCTCAAGCTGGCTTCGGAGCTCCTCCAGCGCGAACGGGCGCTGAAGGCCGCGTAACCGTCGAGGAATCATCATGGCTCAAGAAGCAATCCGGCCGCGCCTGGGCCGCGGCCTTGCGGCGCTGATCGGCGACGCGGGCAACGAGACGGAAGTGGTCGAACGCGCCCGCGGCCAGCGGCGCGTGCCGGTCGAGTTCCTTCGCCCCAACCCGCGCAATCCACGCAAGACCTTCAACGAGACCGATCTCGAATTCCTCGCCGGCTCGATCCGCGAGCGCGGCATCATCCAGCCGATCGTGGTGCGCGCCCTCGGAAAGGGCCCGGACGCCTACGAGATCGTCGCCGGCGAGCGCCGCTGGCGGGCGGCCCAGCGGGCCGGCCTGCACGACGTGCCGATCGCCGTCGTCGAGGCGGACGACCGAACGTCGCTCGAATTCGCCATCATCGAGAACGTGCAGCGCACGGATCTCAACCCGATCGAGGAAGCGGCCGGCTACCATCGCCTGATCGACGAGTTCGGCTATTCGCAAGCCGATCTCGGCACCTCCCTCGGCAAGAGCCGCAGCCACGTCGCCAACACCATCCGGTTGCTCAACCTGCCGGTTGACGTCCAGACCCTCGTGCGGGACGGGCAGCTCTCGGCCGGGCATGCGCGGGCGCTGCTGGCCGTCAAGGACCCGACGGCGGTCGCCAAGGAGGTCGTGGCCAAGGGGTTGAACGTGCGCGACGTCGAACGCATCGCCCAGGACGACGGCAGCGCGCCGGGCTCCGCGGCGGCGAAGCGCCGGCGGCAGGGGCAGAAGGATCCGGACACGCGCGCGGTCGAGAAGGCGCTCGAGGACGTGCTCGGCCTCCGGGTGGCGATCCAGCACAGCGGCGCCGGCGGCGAGCTGCGCATCCGCTACAAGAGCCTTGATCAGCTCGACGCGCTCTGCCGCCGCCTCAAGGACACAGCGGGATAACTCCCTCTCCCGCAAGCGCGAGAGAGAGTTATGGGCGGCGCGCCTGCGCGGCGATATCAAGGAGCGTGCGGCCGGCGAGCGCGGCGCTGAGGTCCGGCGCGCGGCGGCTGCCGAGCACGGCGGCTTGCAGGTCGGCAATGACGCGGCGGAGGACCGGCGGCCGCCATCGCCCGAGCTGGCGCTCGACGGCGCTCTTGCGGCGGAAGTGCAGGCCGCGCCATCCGGCGACCGCATCCGTGATGCTGCGCCCCGCCGCGACGTCCTGAGCCGCCGACAAGAGCGCCAGCGCGTGCCGGAGCACGGCCCCGAGCAGGACCGACGGTGCCGTTCCGTCCGCGGCGCACCGCTGCAGGCCGTCGTCGAGGGCGGCGAGATTGCCCCCGAACGCGCCGTCCACGACGCTGTCGAGGGCGAGCGCGGAGACGTCGCTCACGACAGCATCGATATCGGCGAGGGTCACGGCGCGCCGGCCGTGTGCGTAAAGGGTGAGCTTGGCAAGTTCGGCGCGCGTCGCGAGCCGGTCGCCGCCGAGGCTCGCCAGAAGCGCGGCGCGGGCGTCCCGGTCAATGGTCAGGCCGGCCATGCGCAGGGCTTCGTCCACCACGGCTGCGAGGTCCCGGTCATTGTCCGGATAGCAGGGAAGGGCGAGGGCCTTCAGCGAGCGCTCGCATAGGCTGCGGAGCGGCGACGACTTGGCGAGGTCGCCGGCTTCGAGGACGACTGACGTATCCTGCAGGGGTATGCCGAGCACCGCATCGACAGCCGCCGCGATATTGCGGCTGGTCGGCTTGACCCAGATGGCGCGCCGGTTGCCGAACAAGCCCATCGTCGAGGCTTCGTCGGCAAGACGCCCCGGATCGGACGCGAGCGCGTCGCCGTCGATCCGGATGAGCTGGAAGGGGTCGGCGGGATCGGCGACAGCGCCTTCGGCGGCGGCGCGCGCCCGCTCCGCGACGAGACCCGCATCGGGGCCGTAGATCAGGAGAACCGGCGTGCGGGCATCAACGCGCCTGAGGGCGCCGTCGACGTCGCCTGCCTTGACCGCGACCATACCGGATCCCTCGATGTCAACCCCGGCCGAAGCCCCGCAAGGGGCGCAGGGGAAGGGGATGCAGACCGACGCGCGAAGGTGCTGCTGGATCCCCTTCCCGGGCCGCTGCGCGGCTCGCCGGGAATGACACTACGATCCGACGAGCGCGCCGGCGAGACGGGTCTTGATCTGCTCGGACAGCAGCTTGGCGACCCGCATCTCGGCGTCGCGCGCGGCGCGCACATTGGCGAAGCGCTGGATGAAGCGCTCGTAGCTGGCCGAGGCCGAGGCCGTGCCGGAGGCGAGCGTGCGCGAGCCGTCGAGGGTCGTCAGCTTATAGCTGGCTTGGGCATTGAGGTTCGCCGACTGGGCACGGCCGCTGACGGAATCGACGATCGGCGTCACCACGTTCTGCTCGACGCCGATCGCAAGCTTGTATTGCTTCTGGCGGGGCTGCCCCGAACCGTCGAGGTCGAAGACGAGCTCGCTGCGCAGGTAATGCGTCAGCCGCTCCTGCCCGACCGGGGCGTTGACCGGCTCGACCTGGATGGACGCGAAGGTCTCCTGCAGCGGGACCCCGGAGGCGGTCGGCCCGTAGAGCGGCCGGAAGCAGGCCGACACGCCGATTGCGACGAGCGCGGCAGCGGCGAGGCGGAGCACCTTCACCTGACCCATCGCGGGAGAGGCGGTTCTGCGATCAAGCGACGACATTCACGATCCTTTGCGGAACGACGATGATCTTCTTCACCGGGCGGCCTTCGGTGGCGCGGCGCACGGCCTCGAGGGACAGCACCGCGGCCTCGATGGCCGCCTGGTCGGCATCGCGCGCCACCGTCACGTCGGCGCGCTTCTTGCCGTTGACCTGCACCGGCAGGGTGATGGCGTTCTCGACCAACAGCGAACGCTCCACCTTCGGCCAAGCCGCCTGGGCGACGAGCCCCTCGCGTCCGAGAGCCCCCCAGCATTCTTCGGCAAGATGCGGCATCATAGGGGCGATAAGGTGAACGAGAAGTTCCGTCGCCTCGCGCAACGCGGCGGCGTTGGCGGCCTCGGCGTTGTCGAGGCGTGCCGCCTGAAGCTCCGATTGGACGGCGTTGGCGAGCTCGTAGATACGCGCCACCGCCACGTTGAAGCGTAGAGCCTCGATCGCTTCCTCGACGGCCGCGAGGGTCTTGTGGGCGGCGCGGCGGACAGGGTGGTCGGGCGCGGACGGCGCCGCGGCCTCGATGGCGGCGACCTCGCCGACCAGCCGCCAGACGCGCTGCACGAAGCGGCCGGCCCCCTGCACACCCTCCTCAGTCCAGATCACGTCCCGCTCGGGCGGCGAATCCGACAGCATGAACCAGCGCGCCGTGTCGGCGCCGTAGCTGCCGATGATGTCGTCCGGGTCGACCGTGTTCTTCTTCGACTTCGACATCTTCTCGATTGAGCCGATCTCGACCGGCGCGCCGGTGTCGAGGCGATAGGCGCGGCGCTCGCTGCCCTCCTGGTCGATGCGCACCTCGCCCGGCATCAGCCAGGCGCCGTCGGCGGCCCGATAGGTCTCGTGCACGACCATACCCTGCGTGAACAGCCCGGCGAAGGGCTCGCCGTCGGCGATTCCGGAATGGCCGGTCGCGTTCATGGCGCGCGTGAAGAAGCGC
>DASQLE010000617.1:0-2747 GCA_035630175.1 Beijerinckiaceae bacterium | reverse complement strand
GAGATATACGCTGATTAGCAGATCAGCCAGTCCATGGAATCGCCAGAAAGGAGATCACGGTGACTGCACTGTCTGCCTTCCTTCGCAAGATAGTGCGCGCGCTCTTGTCGTAGGCCATGTTGTCCGGCGCCAGAGCGGCGAGGTGGGCGTAGCGCGCCGTAGTCTGTGCTGTGACCCCCGACATTCATCCAGCTGAAGCCGGAGTCGGCGCGTCAGTTTGGCGCTGGTGCGCCGATGGAGCAATGGGCGGCCGGCGGTGCATTTCCGCTTTGCGGAGCCGGCCGTCCATTGCGGTGAGCCGGGCCGCATAGGCTGCCGGCGTTTGGTAGCCGATCGCAGAATGCGGCCGGCTTTGATTATAGTCGGCGGCCCAGTTCGCGACCTTGTGGCGGGCCTGCTCGAGGCTGAAGAACAGCGTCTCGTTGAGAAGCTCGTCCCGCATCCGTCCGTTGAAGGCTTCGCAGATGCCGTTCTGCATCGGTTTTCCCGGTGCGATGAAATGCCAGGCGACGCCGGCCGCCTCGGTCCAGGCGAGCATGGCATTCGAGGTGAACTCGGTGCCGTGATCGCTGACGATCATGTCGGGCTTGCCGCGTATCGCGACGAGCGCGCTCAGTTCGCGCGCCACCCGCTTCCCCGAGATCGACGTGTCGACGACGGCGGCCAGGCATTCCTTGGTCACGTCGTCGACCACGTTGAAGATGCGCAGCCGCCGCCCGCTGACGAGCTGGTCGTGCACGAAGTCCACCGACCAGCGCGCGTTCGGGGCCGCTGTCGTCAGGATCGGCGCGCGCGTTCCCGTCGCGCGCTTGCGCCCGCGTCGGCGGCGCACCGACAGGCCCTCCTCGCGGTAGAGCCGCTGGGTCTTCTTACGGTTCACGGTCCAGCCCTCCTGGCGCAAGAGAACGTGCAGACGCCGATAGCCGAAGCGCCGCCGCTGGCCGGCGAGGCTGCGCAGCCGCTCTCGGAGATCGGCATCGTCGGGACGGCGGCGGCGATACCGGATCATCGTCCGATCCGCGCCGACGAGGGAGCACGCCCGCCGCTCGCTCATCTCGTGCGCCTGCACCAGGTGGGCGACAGCTTTTCGCTTGGCGGCGGGCGCTACCACTTTCGCGCCAGGAGGTCCTTCAAGGCGACGTTGTCCAGCATCACGTCGGCGAGCAGCCGCTTCAGCTTGGCGTTCTCCCCCTCCACGGCCCTCAGCCGCTTCGCGTCCGAGATCTCCATGCCGCCGAACTTCTTCCGCCAGGTGATGGGATGGACGGCTCTCCCGCCCACCGGCGACGATGGGTCGTCGGAGCAAAGGAGAAGACCGATGACCATCAAGACGCTCGGCATCGACCTGGCGAAGAACGTGTTCCAGCTCTACGGAGCGGACGCGGACGGAGGATGCGTGCTCCAGCAGCGGGTCAGGCGTGAGACCTTGCTGGCCGTCGTCGGCAGCCTGCCGCCGTGCACGATCGGCATCGAGGCCTGTACGGGTGCGTTCTTCTGGCAGCGCCGCTTCGAACGGCTCGGTCACGAGGTGAAGATCATCGCGCCGCAGTACGTGAAGCCGTTCCTCAAGCACCAAAAGAACGATCGCAACGACGCCGAGGCGATCTGCACCGCCCTGCGGCAGCCGAACATGCGCTTCGTGCCGAAGAAGTCCGTCGAGCAGCAGGACATCCAGACCCTGCATCGCGCGCGACAGCGGCTGGTGAACCACAGGACCGCGCTCGTCAGCCAGATGCGGGGCATCCTGCTCGATCGTGGAATCGGCTTCGCCACATCGATCACTCGCGCGCGTCGGATGATCCCCGAGATCATCGCCGACGCCGACAACGACCTGACCGAGCTCTGCCGGGAGACGCTCAGCAGCCTGCTCGCCTTCCTGCACGAAATCGATGTCCGCATCCGGCATTTCGATCGCCGCATCGATCAGGTCTTCCGTGCCAGTGAAGCCTGCCAGCGTGTGGCTCGCATCCGGGGCGTCGGGCCGAAGACCGCGACGGCGGTCGTCGCCGCTGTCGGAGATGGACGCGAGTTCCAGAACGGCAGGCACATGGCGGCCTGGCTCGGCCTCGTGCCGAGGCAGCACTCGAGCGGCGACCGGCGCATCCTCATGGGCATCAGCAAGCGCGGCGACCGACATCTGCGCACGCTCCTGGTGCACGGAGCTCGAGCGGTGGTCCGCACAGCCGCCAGCAAGTCCGATGGCTTCAGCGCGTGGGTCAACACTCTGAGGGAACGGCGCGGCACGAACAGGGCGATCGTCGCTGTGGCGAACAAGAACGCGCGCGTGATCTGGGCGCTGCTGCGAAGGAACGAGGAGTTCCGTCCGGCGATCTGACCGGGCGGGGGAGGTGCAGGCAGAGAGAGGAAATGATCCGACCGGCTGAACCCGGTGCGTGAGGAACCTGGCTTTTATGCAGGCCTCGGAGGCCTACCAAGTGTTGAGGCTCACGCCCCGCGGATGTCCCATTTGGGCGCGCCAACCTCACGGCGACGCCGGATAGACGTTGGCACCCGAGCTCGGTCAGTCGATCCTCAAACTGCTTGCCTAGGGAGAGCCGTCCATAGATGATAGAAGGTCGCCGTGCTGATGGCGTGCCGCCGGCAGATGTCGTCCACCTTGCCGCCGGCCTCGTGCTCCTTCAGCACGGCGATCACCTGCTCGTCGCTGAAACGCTTGTGCTTCATGGTCTTCCTCCTCGGCGATCCAAGGGAGGAAGATTCCAGCTCGCAATGGCCCGATACCGGGG
>DASQLE010000616.1:0-2735 GCA_035630175.1 Beijerinckiaceae bacterium | reverse complement strand
ATGAAGGCGGCGAGCGCCGGATCGGTGAGCTCGGCGAGCCCCGCCACCGCATCCATCGCCACGCGCCCGTTATGGGGGATGTTGTCGCACGACATCACGGTGAAGGGCGCAGCGCCCCGGTCGCGGCGGCGCTTCAGGCCTAAGACCAGCGCGCCGAACACGCCCTTCGGCCTGTCGGGATGGGCGGCATCGTGGCGGATGTCCGGATGCTCGGGATTGAAGGATCCGGTCGCGGGATCGATGCAGTAGCCGCCCTCGGTCACGGTCAGCGACAGGATGCGCAGGGCTGCATCGTCGAGCGCATCGACGATGGCCGCAGCATCCTCGCCCACCGGGACGAAGCCGGTCATGGCGCCCGTCACCCGGGCGGAATTCGCACCGGGCTCCAGCTCCACCACCGTGGTGAGCCAGTCCTGCGGCTCAAGAGCGCTGCGCATGGCCTGATCGCCTGCGCGCACGCCGGCCCCGAGCAGCGCCCAGTCGAGATCCCTGCCGCGGTTGAACAGGTCGTCGAGATAGACCGCCTGATGGGCGCGGTGAAAATTGCCGACGCCGATATGCAGGATGCCGGCGCGCAGGGCATCGCGGGCGTAGTTCGGCCGTGCGATCGTGGACGGAAGGGCGGTAAGGGCTGAAAGATTGAGAGGCTGGCTCATGACACCTTAAACCTGATTGGCATGGGAAGTGCGTGCGCGAGAAACAGGCTGGCCTGCATCCTTCCTGTCGGCGCGGCCCATCAAGATATCGACGGCTTTGTCGGCGATGGCAAGCACGGGCGCATTGGTGTTGCCGCTGGTGATCGTCGGCATGATGGAGGCGTCGACGATCCTTAAGCCCTCGATGCCGCGCACCTTGAGGTCCGGCGTGACGACGGCGTCGCGATCGGTCTCGCGGCCCATCCTGCAGGTGCCGACGGGATGATAGTTGGTCTTGACGGTGCGCCGGCAATGCGCCGCGAGCGCCTCCGCCGACGCAATATCCGGTCCCGGAAAGATCTCCCGGTCGACCATGCCCCGCACCGGGCTCGTCGCCAGAACCTCCCGGGCATAGCGCAGACCCGCGACGGTCAGGCGCAGATCCTCCGGGTCGCCGAAGAATTGCGGATCGACCTGGGGCGCTGCGAGCGGATCGGCCGATGCAAGGCGCACTGAGCCTCGCGCCTTCGGCCGCAGGAGGCAGGGATTCAGCGTCACGCCATGGGTCGGCTCGACGCCTGAGACATCGCGGTCGAGATAGACCGTCGGCACGCAATAGAGCTGCAGCGTCGGCCGTGCGCTTCCATCGGGATCGATGAAGGCGCAGGCCTCCACGCCGGTCGTGGTGACGGCGCCCGACTTGAACAGCATGTATTGCAGGCCGTGGCCCATCATGGCGAAGCCGCGATCCTGACCGAAATAGCCGAAAGCCCCTGTCGTGCTCGCGACGATGGGCACTTCGTGATGATCCTGCAGGTTGCGCCCTACGCCAGGCAGATCGGCCTGGATGGCGATGCCATGCTGCGAGAGTTCGCCGGCCGGGCCGATGCCCGACAGCATCATGAGCTTCGGCGTCATATAGGTGCCGGCCGCGACGACCACCTCGGAATCGGCATGGAAGGTTTCCGCGCCGGACGGGCCTTTGACCTCCACGCCCGTCGCCCGCCCTTTCTCGATGCGGATGCGTGTCGCCACGGTGTCGGCGACGATGGTCAGCTTAGGGTTGGACAGGACGGGGCGAAGGAAGGCGTCGACGGCGCTGCAGCGGCGGCGCGCCTCCCAATCGATCGTGTGCTGCATGAAGCCGACGCCGGCCTGGCGGGCGCCGTTGAAATCAGCGTTGTAGGGAACGCCCTTCTCCTGCAGCGCCTGCACGAAGGCGCGGCTCATCGCGGAGTGTTGCCCGAGATGCGAAACCTTCAAGGGGCCGCTCACGCCATGATAAGGCTTGCCGAGATGATCGTTGCCCTCCTGCCGGATGAAATGCGGCAGCAGATCCACGTAGCTCCAGCCGGCACCGCCCAGCGCCTCGTCCCAGGAATCGTAATCATCCGCCTGCCCGCGGATATAGACCATGGCGTTCACTGCGCTGCCGCCGCCCAGCACCTTGGCCTGCGGCACGATGGGCGAGCGCCCCTCGAGCTGCGGCTGCGGCACCACCTTGTGCATCGTCAGGTAGGTGTCGCGGGCGAGAAACTTCATGTAGCCCGCAGGCATCGCCAGGATGCGGCTGACTTTGCGCGGTCCCGCCTCGATCAACAGAACCCTTGCGTCATGCTCGGCGACGAGGCGGCTGGCAACGACGCAGCCGGCGCTTCCGCCGCCGACGATGATGTAGTCGAAACGCTGCGAGGCCATGGCCAGCCTCCGGGGCGCTCAGCTCGCCTTGCGCGTCGGCAGCCGGCGCAGGTTCGCCAGAGGATGGCGCTGAAGGCGCTCGACCGACAGACCCTCGGCATCGAACAGATGGCAGGTCGAGGGATCGAGCTTGATGGCGACGCGCTCGTGCACGCCGGTCGGAATCTCACCATCGGTCTGGACAATCACCATCGCCCCGTCCTGAAGCTGCGTATAGAGGAAGGTCTCGCCTCCGAGCCGTTCGACGACCTTGACCTCGCCGGTGACTTCGCCCTCCGCCCCCAGCCGCATATGCTCCGGCCGAACGCCCAGCGTGACCGACTCGCCGACCTTCTGGCGGCCGGCGCGAACGGGGACGACCAGCGTAGCCCCGCTGGCCAGTTGAACGGTGGTGCCCGCCTC
>DASQLE010000615.1:0-2080 GCA_035630175.1 Beijerinckiaceae bacterium | reverse complement strand
ACGAACTCCTCGCGCAGGTCCTCGATGAAGATGTTCTCGTCGCGGATGCCGAGGAGCTGCGCCTTGCGCCGGGCCGGCTCCAACTCCTCGCCTTGGCCGAGATCGGCCGTGAAGGTCACGACCTCGCAACCATAGGTGGTCTGCAGCCACTTCAGGATGATCGAGGTATCGAGGCCGCCCGAATAGGCGAGCACGACCTTGTTGACGCGTTGTTCGGGCATGGGGCATCCGCGGCTGGAGGCTTTCGGCGGCTTATCAGCGGACCCGCCATCGGCGCAACCGCAAGAGCTCTCCGCGATCCCTCCTCTTCAGGGGAGAGCGGACTCGCCGGCGGCAGCTTGCGAGCCGGGTGGGGTCGTGGCGCAGAGCGCCATATCCTGACGCGGCGTGATCCGCCTCGATGCTCCGCACTCGGCCCTCCCTGGAGGGGAGGGATCGACGTGTTGAATTCTGTTGTCCGGCGCACCAATTTGCACTAAACACCCCCACATCCGACGAGGCGCTGGCAAGCGGCGATCGAGGGGCGTGCCCGGCGCGCCCCATTTTGCGTTGCCTCCCGCCCCGCGGCGTAACCGATGTTCCCGACCGTCGATGACGCGCCGGCCCGCTTCTTGAAGGAAGCGGCATGCCTCGAAAGACCCGCCCCGCGGGCCGAGGCAGCGGCGGACGGGAGCGGCCCTTCGCACGAGCCGCCGGCGCGACGCCCGAGAGGGCACCTAGGAGATTGAATGGCTACTGCTACGCAAACGCTGCCGCAACGCGCGCCGAGCCGCGAGGATTTCGCGGCCCTTTTGGAAGAATCCTTCGGCCGCGCCGAGGTCCAGGAAGGCTCCGTCGTCAAGGGAATCGTGGTCGCGATCGAGAAGGACGTCGCGGTCGTCGATGTAGGCGCCAAGACGGAAGGGCGCGTTGCTCTCAAGGAATTCGTCGGCCCCGGCCGCGGCGACGTGCCGATCAAGGTCGGCGACGAGGTCGAGGTATATCTGGAGCGCATCGAGAACGCGCTCGGCGAGGCGGTCATCAGCCGCGACAAGGCGCGGCGCGAGGAGAGCTGGGTCAAGCTCGAGCGCGCGTTCGAGAACAACGAGCGCGTCAGCGGCCAAATCTTCAACCAGGTCAAGGGTGGCTACACGGTCGATCTCGACGGCGCCGTCGCCTTCCTGCCGCGCTCGCAGGTCGACATCCGCCCCGTGCGCGACGTCGGCCCGCTGATGGGCGTGCCGCAGCCGTTCCAGATCCTGAAGATGGACCGCCGCCGCGGCAACATCGTCGTGTCGCGCCGCACCGTCCTCGAGGAAAGCCGCGCCGAGCAGCGCTCCGAGCTCGTGGCCAACCTCGAAGAGGGCCAGGTCATGGACGGCGTCGTCAAGAACATCACCGAATACGGCGCCTTCGTCGATCTCGGCGGCATCGACGGCCTCCTGCACGTCACCGACATGGCGTGGAGGCGCGTCAACCACCCGAGCGAGGTCGTCAACATCGGCCAGACCGTCAAGGTCAAGATCATCAAGATCAACCACGAGACGCACCGCATTTCGCTGGGCATCAAGCAGCTCCTGGCCGATCCGTGGGAAGGCATCGCCGCCCGTTACCCGGTAAATGCGCGGCTGAAGGGCCGGGTCACCAACATCACCGATTACGGCGCCTTCGTGGAGCTGGAGCCGGGCATCGAGGGCCTGATCCACGTCTCCGAGATGTCGTGGACCAAGAAGAACGTCCATCCGGGCAAGATCGTCTCCACCTCGCAGGAGGTCGAGGTGCAGGTGCTCGAGGTCGATCCCGTCAAGCGCCGCATCTCGCTCGGCCTCAAGCAGACCTTGCAGAATCCGTGGGACGCGTTCGCCGAAAAGCATCCCGCCGGAACGGTTGTCGAGGGCGAGGTCAAGAACAAGACCGAGTTCGGCCTGTTCATCGGCCTCGAGAACGACGTCGACGGCATGGTCCACCTGTCGGATCTCGACTGGAACCGGCCCGGCGAGCAGGTCATCGACGACTTCAAGAAGGGCGACGTCGTGCGCGCGCAGGTGCTCGACGTCGATGTCGAGAAGGAGCGCATCTCGCTCGGCATCAAGCAGCTCGC
>DASQLE010000614.1:0-4037 GCA_035630175.1 Beijerinckiaceae bacterium | reverse complement strand
CGAGGGCATGGGCGCCTCGGAGATCGCCGTCGGCGGCGGGGCCGAGATCTACCGCCTGGCGCTGCCGCAGGCGCAGTTCCTTTACCTTACCCGCGTTCATGCGGAGCCGGAGGGAGAGGCGGTGTTCCCCCCCTTCGACCGCGCCGCCTTCCGCGAAATCCGGTGCGAGCCCCACCCGAGGGGGCCGGACGACGAGCACGCCTTCACCTTTGTCGACCTGGAGAGGCGTCCCCCTGCCGCACGGCGTTGACGGTCAAGATTGTGATAACCATTTGCACTCCTTGACAGGCGGCGGACAGCTAACCGACAAACCGCCTCGGCTTTCATCGACGAACGGTTCGGGAACAGGACAGGCGCAGGATGCCTTGGAGCAACCAGAGTGGCGGCGGTGGCCCGTGGGGCCAGCGCGGCGGGCCGGGCGGCCCGTGGGGCGCGGGTCCGCAAGGCGGCGGAAGCGGCGGCCCGCCGGATCTCGAGGATCTGCTCAGGCGCAGCCAGGATCGCATCCGGAACTTCATCCCCGGAGGCGGGTCGATGGGCAGCAAGGGACTCGCCGCCTTGGCCCTCCTCGCGGTCGGCATCTGGCTCGCCACCGGCATCTACACGGTGCGCCCGAACGAGGTCGGGCTCAACCTGATCTTCGGGCGCTATGTCGGACAAACGGCGCAAGGGTTGAATTGGAATTGGCCGTATCCGATCGGCTCGGTCGTGAAGCCGGATGTTACCGCCGTGAACCGCATCGAGGTCGGCTACCGACCGGGCGGCCCGCAGGCGCGCGCCCGCGACGTCACCGAGGAAAGCCTCATGCTGACCGGCGACGGCAACATCGTCGATATCGACTTCGACGCCCTCTGGCGCGTCGATCCCTCGCGCGCCCAGCACTACGTCTTCAACCTGCAGAACCCGCAAGGCACCATCAAGGCGGTGGCCGAGAGCGCCATGCGCGAGGTCGTCGGCCGGCGCGAGATTCAGGCCATCCTGACCACCGAGCAGGCGAGCGTCGCGAACGAGGTGCAGGACATCATGCAGGGGACCCTCAACGCCTACGGCGCCGGCGTCCTCTTGACCGGCGTTCAGCTTCAAGCGGCGTCGCCGCCGCCGCAGGTGCGCGAGGCCTTCTTCGACGTCAACGCGGCGCAGCAGGACGCCATCCGTGTCCAGAACGAGGCCGGCGCCTATGCCAGCCGCATCGTCCCGGAAGCGCACGGCCAGGCGACCCGGGCGATCCAGCAGGCGGAAGGCTATCGCGAGCAGGCCACCGCCGAGGCCACCGGCCAGGCGAGCCGTTTCAACCAGATCTACGACGCCTACCGGGTCGCGCCCGAGGTGATCCGCCAGCGCATCTTCCTCGAGACGATGGAGCGCGTGTTCGGAAACACCGACAAGGTCCTGATCGACCAGAGCGCGCAGAACAGCCAGGGCGTCGTGCCGTTCCTGCCCCTCAATGAGCTGCAACGCCGTCCGACTCCACAGCCTCCGGCCGGCGGCACGCAAGGCCAGGGGAGCAACCGATGAACGGCCAGATTCTGCGCTCGGGACTCCTCGTCCTCCTCGGTCTTACGGTCGTGCTGTTCTTCACCGCGACCTTCACGGTCTATCAGACGCAGCAGGCGCTGGTGCTGCGTTTCGGCGCCGTGCGCAACGTGACGTCCGAACCCGGTCTTTATCTCAAGGCCCCGTTCATCGACACGGTCAACTACATCGACAAGCGCGTTCTCGATCTCGACACGCCGGTGCAGACGGTCCTGTCGACCGACCGCCAGAACCTCGAGGTCGACGCCTTCGCGCGCTACCGCATCACCGACCCGCTCCGCTTCTACCAGGCCGTCAACAACGTCCAGAACGCCAACGCGCGCCTGACCAGCTTCCTCAACTCGGCCCTGCGCAACGTGCTCGCCGGCGCCAACACCACCGACATCATACGCGCCCGCCGCGCCGAGCTGATGAATCTCATTCAGGACATCGTCAACAAGCAGGCGCAGACGCTCGGCGTCGAGGTCATCGACGTCCGCCTGACGCGCGTCGATCTGCCGGCCGCCAACAGCCAGGCGGTGTTCCAGCGCATGCAAACGGAGCGCCAGCGCGAAGCGGCAGACCTGCGCGCCACCGGCCAGCAGGCGGCGCAAGGGATCCGTGCCCGCGCCGAGCGCGAAGCGACGGTTATCCTTGCGGAAGCCAACCGTCAGCAGGAGCAACTGCGCGGCCAGGGCGACGCGGAGCGCAACCGTATCCTCGCCGAGGCTTTTACGCGCGATCCCGATTTCTTCAATTTCTACCGCTCCATGCAGGCCTACGAAAACGGCCTCAAGCCGGGCGAGACGCGCATGGTGCTTTCCCCGAACTCGCAATTCTTCCGCTACTTCAACGACCCGTCCGGCCAAGGCGGGCGCGAGACGCCCGACCAGCCCGGCGTCTCGCCGCCCGGCGTCGGCCCGAGCGCGCCCGGCGGCGGAGCCGCGCCGGCGCCGAGGGCACCAGGCATGAGCCGAAGCGGGCCGCCGGGAGGCGGATCCGCGACCGTCGGCGGGCCTCCGGGCGCAACGGGCAGCACCGCGGCCCCTGCGCGCCTCGGCAATGCAGCCGGCACGGTGACCCCCGCCTCGGACGCGGTCCGAGCCCCGTCCGTCCCCGGTAGCGCGGTGCCTTCCGCCGGCGCTATCGCAGCTCCCGTCGCCGCGCAGTAGCGCACGACCTCGTGAGCGACCTCGTTGTTGCCCTTGCTCTCGCATTGGCGATCGAGGGGCTCTTGTTTGCAGCCTTCCCGGAGGCCGTGAAGCGGGCCATGCTCGAGGCTGCGCAGACGCCGAGCGACCGCATGCGCCTCGTCGGCATCGGCTCGGCCGTGATCGGCGTCGGCATCGTGTGGCTGATGCGCGGCCTGCTGTCTTAGATGACGATGCGTTTTGCTCGGCATCATGCTCTAAGCCGGTTCCGGGAAAGTGAAGCCGCGCGGCTCGTAAAGCCGCTGTTCCGCCCTATTTACTGCTGTATGACGGCAACAACTTGCGCCCCCCATCCGAGCGCGACCATTCGTGAGGACGATCATGCCTGAAGCCGTGCGCGCCGTGATGCGCCTTGTCTTGCTGTCGGGCCGGCGCTTGACGGTCAGCCTCGCCGGGGCCGTGATCCTGTCGGCGGTGACGCTTGCCGGAGCGCAGGCCCGGGGTCCCGATTCCCTCGCCGATCTCACCGAGCAGGTGGTCGGCGCGGTCGTCAACATCTCGGCCTCGACCACCGTCGAGACGCGCGGCCGCACCCTGCCGCAATTGCCGCCGGGAACGCCCTTCGAGGATCTGTTCGAGGAGTTCTTCAATCGCCGCGGCCAGGGCGGGCAGGGCGGCCCGGGCGGTCAGAGCCAGGGCGACACGCCGCGCCAGCGCCGCTCGAACTCGCTCGGCTCGGGATTCGTGATCGACCCGTCCGGCATCGTCATTACCAACAACCACGTCATCGGCGACGCCAATGAGATCTCGGTGATCTTCTCCGACGGCAGCAAGCTGAAGGCGGAGATCATCGGCAAGGACCCGAAGATCGACCTCGCCGTTCTGCGCGTGAAGCCCGACAAGCCGCTCAAGGCGGTGCCGTTCGGCGATTCGGAGAAGCTGCGCCCGGGCGACTGGGTCATGGCCATCGGCAACCCGTTCGGGCTCGGCGGCTCGGTCACGGCCGGCATCGTCTCGGCGCGGGGTCGCAATATCGATTCCGGACCGTATGACAACTACATCCAAACCGACGCCTCCATCAACAAAGGCAATTCCGGCGGCCCGCTCTTCAACATGAACGGCGAGGTGGTCGGCATCAACACGGCGATCCTGTCGCCGACCGGCGGTTCGGTCGGCATCGGCTTCGCCGTACCGGCAGCGACGGCCGTGCCGGTCATCGACCAGCTGCGCCAATTCGGCGAGACGCGGCGCGGCTGGCTCGGCGTGCGCATCCAGAACGTCGACGAACCCACCGCCGAGGCGCTAGGCCTCGGCTCCGCCCGCGGCGCGCTCGTGGCCGGCATCGACGACAAAGGCCCGGCGAAGCCCGCCGGC
>DASQLE010000613.1:0-2140 GCA_035630175.1 Beijerinckiaceae bacterium | reverse complement strand
GATCCGCGCAGCCGTCTCGGGTCGTCCTGGCGGCGTCTACCTCGATTTGCCGGGCAAATTGTTCTCGCAGGTCATGGACGCCGAGGCGGGACAGAAGTCGCTGGTCAAGGTCATCGACCCGGCTCCCGCTCAGCTTCCTGCGCCGTCCGCCGTCAAGCGCGCGCTGGATGTCCTGAAGGGTGCCAAGCGGCCTCTGATCATCCTCGGCAAGGGCGCTGCCTACGCGCAGGCCGATGACGAGATCCGCGCCTTCGTCGAGAAGAGCGGCATCCCGTTCCTGCCGATGAGCATGGCCAAGGGCATCTTGCCGGATACGCACCCGCAATCGGCAGGCGCCGCGCGCTCGACGGTGCTCAAGGATTCGGATGTCGTCATGTTGGTCGGCGCCCGCCTCAACTGGCTTCTCTCGCACGGCAAGGGCAAAGCCTGGGGCGAGCCGGGATCGAAGAAGCTCATCCAGATCGACATCGAGCCCAAGGAGATGGACTCGAATGTCGAGATCGCCGCGCCGCTGGTTGGCGACATCGGCTCCTGCGTGTCCGCGCTGCTCGAGGGAATGGGCGACAAGTGGCAGGCGCCGGCTGATTGGATGAACGCCGTCACGTCGAAGCGGGATGAGAACGTCGCCAAGATGGCGCCGCGGCTGATGAACAACCGGTCGCCGATGGACTTCCACGGCGCGCTCGGCGCCTTGCGCACCGTCGTCAAGGAGCGGCCGGACGCGATCCTCGTCAACGAGGGCGCCAACACGCTCGATCTCGCGCGCGGCATCATCGACATGTATCAGCCGCGCAAGCGCCTTGACGTCGGCACCTGGGGCGTCATGGGCATCGGCATGGGCTTCGCCATCGCCGCGGCGATCGAGACCGGCAAGCCGGTGCTCGCCGTCGAGGGCGACAGCGCGTTCGGTTTCTCGGGAATGGAGATCGAGACGATCTGCCGCTACAACCTGCCGGTCTGCGTGGTGATCTTCAACAATGACGGCATCTATCGCGGCACCGACGTCAATGCCGCGGGCTCGGATCCGGCGACCACCGTCTTCGTCAAAGGCTCGCGTTACGACAAGATGATGGAGGCTTTCGGCGGCGTCGGCGTCAACGCGACGACGCCCGACGAATTGAAGCGGGCCGTCGACGCCGCCATGGATTCCGGCAAGCCCACCTTGATCAACGCGGTGATCGATCCGGCTGCCGGCACCGAAAGCGGACGCATCGGCAACCTCAATCCGCAGAGCGCCATCCGCAAGAAGCCGACGCAGTAGAGCGGCGCCCAGCACCGAGCGCGGCCCGCTCCGACGGATCGGGCCGCCGAGCAAGCAACTGAGGCAAGGTCAAGAGGAACGAACATGGGTAAGGCATTGGACGGCGTCCGCATCCTGGATTTCACGCATGTGCAGTCGGGGCCGACCTGCACGCAGCTTCTCGCCTGGTTCGGCGCCGACGTGATCAAGGTGGAGCGGCCGGGAACGGGCGACATCACGCGCGGCCAATTGCGCGACGTCCCGAATGCGGACAGCCTCTATTTCACGATGCTGAACCACAACAAGCGCTCGATCACCCTCGACACCAAGAACAAGAAGGGCAAGGAGGTGCTCGAGGCGCTCGTCAAGCAATGCGACGTGCTGGTCGAGAACTTCGCTCCCGGCGTGCTCGACCGCATGCTGCCGTGGGAGCGCATCCAGGAGCTCAACCCGCGCATGATCGTCGCCTCGATCAAGGGCTTCGGGCCCGGGCCTTACGAGGATTGCAAGGTCTATGAGAACGTGGCGCAATGCGCCGGCGGCTCGGCCTCGACCACCGGCTTCCGCGACGGCCTGCCGCTCGTCACCGGCGCGCAGATCGGCGATTCCGGCACCGGCCTGCATCTCGCGCTCGGCATCGTCACGGCCCTATTCCAGCGCGAGAAGTCCGGCCGCGGCCAGCGCGTCACCTGCGCCATGCAGGACGGCGTGCTCAACCTCTGCCGCGTCAAGCTGCGCGACCAGCAGCGCCTCGACCATGGCCCGCTCAAGGAATACAGCCAGTTCGGCGAGGGCATCCCGTTCGGCGACGCGGTGCCGCGCGCCGGCAACGATTCGGGCGGCGGCCAGCCGGGGCGCATCCTGAAGTGCAAGGGCTGGGAGACCGACCCCAACGCCTAC
>DASQLE010000612.1:0-2790 GCA_035630175.1 Beijerinckiaceae bacterium | reverse complement strand
TTCCTACGTTTCGCCGCCTGGTCACTCGGCCGCTTGCACGCCGAGGGCCAAGTCGTTCGCCGCCTCCTGGGGAGCGGGGTCGGCCGCTTCGGCGTCGACGGCGCAGAGCGCCGTCATGTTCACGATCCGCCGGACGGTGCTGGTCGGCGTCAGGACGTGGGCGGGACGCGCCGCGCCGAGGAGGATCGGCCCGACGCTGATGCCCTCGCCGGCCACGATCTTCAGCGCGTTGAAGGTGATGTTGGCGGCATCGAGGGTCGGCATGATGAGCAGGTTGGCCTCGGCGCTGAGCCGTGACTCCGGGAACACCCGGTCGAGGAGCGGCTTCGACAGCGCCGCGTCCGCGTGCATCTCGCCTTCAACTTCAAGGTCGGGCTCGAGTTCCTCGATGAGGCGGAGAGCGCTCCGCATCTTCCCGGCCGAAGGCCCCTCGTCGCTGCCGAAGCTCGAATGCGACAGCAATGCGACGCGAGGCGTCACGCCGAAGCGCCGAACCTCCGCCGCGGCGAGCCGCGCCATCTCCGCGATCTGTTCGGACGTCGGATCCGGATTGATGTAGGTGTCGCATATGAAGATCGTGTGCCGCGGCAGTTGCAGCAGGTTCATTGCGGCGAAGGTTTTCACCCCAGACCTCAGGCCGATGACGTCGGCGACGTGGCGGAGGTGGGTGCGGTACGGGCCGAAGGTGCCGCAGAGCATGCCGTCGGCCTTGCCTTGGCGCAGCAGCATGGCGGCGATCAGCGTGCCGTTGCGCCGGAGCTCGGCCGCGGCAAAGTCGCGCTCCAGGCCCCGTCGGCGGCCGAGGCCGTAGTACTCCTCCGCCGCCGGTCCGACGAGCGTCTCGTCCTCGAAGCCGGCGATCTCGACGTCGCGGCCGGGCTGGATGCGGAGGCCGAGCTCCTTGATCCGCGCGGCGATCGTCTCGGGCCGTCCGACCAGGATTGGGCGGGCGAGGCGCTCATCGACAACGACCTGGGCCGCGCGCAGCACCCGGTCGTCCTCGCCTTCGGCATAGGCGATGCGTCGCGTGCGCGCCGCCACGGCCGCCGCGAAGACCGGCTGCATCACAGTGCCGGAGGTGTAGACGAAGCCCTCCAGCTCCCGGCGGTAGGAAGCGACGTCCTTGAGCGGCCGCGTCGCCACGCCCGAGCGCATCGCCGCCTCGGCCACGGCGGGTGCTACGGTCGTGATCAGGCGCGGGTCGAAGGGCAGCGGGATCAGGTAGTCGGGGCCGAACTTGATCTCGCGGCGGCCATAGGCGGCGGCCACCACGTCCGACTGCTCCGCGCGGGCGAGCTCCGCGAGCGCGCGGACGCAGGCGAGCTTCATCTCCTCATTGATCTCGCTGGCGCCCACGTCGAGAGCGCCGCGGAAGATGAAGGGAAAGCAGAGGACGTTGTTGACCTGGTTGGGGTAGTCGCTGCGGCCGGTGGCGATGATGCAGTCCGGGCGCACCGCCTTGGCGTCTTCCGGCCGGATTTCCGGGTCGGGGTTGGCGAGCGCCAGGATCAGCGGGCGGTCGGCCATGGTCTTGACCATCTCCGGCTTCAGCACGCCGGCCATGGAGACGCCGAGGAAGACGTCGGCGGCGGAGACGACGTCGGCCAAGGTCCGCGCCTCGGTCCGGGCCGCGTAGCGGGCCTTTTGCGGGTCCATCGACTGGCCGCGGCCTTCGTAGATCACGCCCTTGCTGTCGGTGACGAAGATGTTCTCCTTGCGCGCGCCGAGTCCGACGAGGAGGTCGAGGCAGGCCATGGCCGCGGCGCCTGCGCCCGAGCAGACGATCCGCACATCCTCGATGCGCTTGCCGACCACCTCCAGCCCGTTCAGCAGGGCGGCGCCGGCGACGATGGCGGTGCCGTGCTGGTCGTCGTGGAAGACCGGGATCTTCATCCGCTTGCGGAGCGCTTGCTCGATAACGAAGCACTCCGGCGCCTTGATGTCTTCGAGGTTGATGCCGCCGAAGGTCGGCTCCAGGCTGGCCACGATCTCCACCAGCTTGGCGGGATCGGTCTCGTCGACCTCGATGTCGAACACGTCGATCCCGGCGAACTTTTTGAACAGGCAGCCCTTGCCTTCCATCACCGGCTTGCCGGCCAGTGCGCCGATGTTGCCGAGCCCGAGCACCGCGGTCCCGTTGCTGACCACGGCGACGAGGTTGCCGCGGGAGGTGTACTCGCTGGCGTTCCCAGCGTCGTCCTTGATGGCGAGGCAGGCCGCGGCGACACCAGGCGAGTAGGCGAGCGAGAGGTCGCGCTGGTTCAGCATCGCCTTGGTCGGCATGACCGCGATTTTCCCCGGCCGGGGAAAGCGATGGTATTCGAGCGCGGCCTTGTCGAGTTGATCGTCCACCGGCGTCCTCCCTTTTGGCTCCGCCTGCAGTTCGGTTGCCTGTCGGACGGCCGGCGCCCCGGCGGAGGAGTAAGGCGCCGGCCGTGCCCGCCTCAGCGCTTCTTCGGCGGAATAAGGTCGGTGATTGTGCCCTCGAACATCTCGGCCGCCATGCCGATGGTCTCGGAGAGCGTCGGGTGCGGGTGGATGGTGAGGCCGATGTCCTCGGCATCCGCCCCCATCTCGATCGCCAGCGCCGCCTCGGCGATGAGGTCGCCGGCGTTCGGGCCGACGATGCCGCAGCCGATGATGCGGTGCGTCGCGTCGTCGAACAGCACCTTGGTCAGCCCCTCGTCGCGGCCGAGCGAGAGCGAGCGGCCGCTCGCTGCCCAGGGGAACGCCCCCTTGCCGTATTTGATGCCCTTGGCCTTGCACTCGTTCTCGGTGAGCCCGGTCCAC
>DASQLE010000611.1:0-7740 GCA_035630175.1 Beijerinckiaceae bacterium | reverse complement strand
TGCACCTTGCGCTCGTAGGAGTAGAAGGCGATCTGGCGCACGACCGTGTTGATCATGTCCTCGACCTTGGCGGCCAGCATGGCCTTGCGCTGGACCGGGTCGCGGGTGCCCTCGAGGAGGCGGCGGAAGGTCAGCATCTCGCCGAACACGCTCGCCGTCTCGGCGAGGGTCAGGGGGGTCGGGGCCATGAGGGCGCCGTTCGGTGCCGCGAGGACCTGGTGCACCCCGTGCCCGAGCTCGTGGGCGAGGGTCATGACGTCGCGCGGCTTGCCCTGGTAGTTGAGCAGCACGTAGGGGTGTGCGGACGGCACGGTCGGATGCGCGAAGGCGCCCGGCGCCTTGCCGGGCCGCACCGGCGCGTCGATCCATTGCTCGTCGAAGAAGCGCCGGGCGATGTCGGCCATCGTCGGCGAGAACGCGGAATAGGCGCCGAGCACGGTGTCGCGCGCCTCCGTCCACGGGATCGTGCGCTGCTCCACCTTGGGCAGCGGCGCGTTGCGGTCCCAGTGATCGAGCTTGTCCTTGCCGAACCACTTCGCCTTGAGCGCGTAGTAACGGTGCGACAGGCGCGGGTAGGCCTCACGCACGGCCGTGACCAGAGCCTCGACGACCTCGCGCTCGACGCGGTTGGCGAGATGGCGTGAATCGGCGACGTCCTCAAAGCCGCGCCAACGGTCGGAGATCTCCTTGTCCTTGGAGAGCGTGTTCATGATCAGCGTGAACACGCGCAGGTTCGCGCCGAACACCTTGGCGAGCGCCTCGGCGGCATCGCGGCGCAGGTCCTCGTCCGCGTCCTGCAGCTTGTTGAGCGTCGGCTCGAGCGTCAGCTCCTCGCCGCGGACGATGAAGCGTAAGGAAGCGATGGTTTCGTCGAACAGCCGGTTCCAGGCGGCGCGGCCGGTCACCGACTTTTCGTGGAAGAGCTGCTCGATGCGATCCTCAAGCTGGTAGGGCTTGTCCTTGCGGATGTCCTCCAGCCAGGGACGGTAATGATCGAGCGGCGCCTCGCTCATGGCCTTGTCGAGGACGGCGTCGTCGATGCGGTTGAGCTCGAGCGTGAAGAACAGGAGCTCGCTCGAGGCCGAGGTGAGGCGCTCCTGCGTGTCGCCGTAGAACTTCATCCGCTTCGGGTCGGTGGTGTCGCCCGAATAGATGAGCCCGGCATAGGACATCAGGCGCCCGAGCAGATCCTCGATGACCTCGTAGCGGCGGATGGCCTCCTCGAGGCGCGCCGGCGCATCGGTGCCCCGCGCCAGCTCCTCGAGCGTGCCGCGATGAGCTTCGGCGAAGGCCTTGCACTCGGCTTCTGCCCGCGACAGGTCGCCGGCGAAGTCCGGCCCGTCCATCGACGGATAAAGATGCGACAGGTCCCATTCCGGCAGGAGCCCGAAATCGGAGGTCCGCGCCGGCGCCGTCTGGACGGCGGCCCTTTGCCGGACAGGAGCGATCGGGAGGTCTGCACGCCGCATGGTCAACAATCCGTTCCGGAAACGCCGACATATCCGACAGGAGCGGCGCGCGATCAACCCTGCCGTGGCGTGTCCGACGCGAGCGGGCCATTAAGGACAGCTTTACACCTTTGGACGAGCATCGCACCGAAACGAAACAGCGCCTCGAGGCAGCCTCATGTCCGGCACCATTCTCGTCGTCGACGACGATCCCGTTCAGCGCCGGCTCCTCGAGGCCATGGTGCGCCGCTTCGGTTATGAGCCGGTGGTCGCCGAGAGCGGCGACAAGGCGCTTGCTCTCCTGCGCGCGCCGGAGGGCGAGCGCATCGACATCGCCGTCGTCGATCTCGTCATGCCCGACCTCGACGGGCTCGGCCTCATGGCGAAGCTGCGCGAATGCGGCATCGAAACGCCGGTCATCGTGCAGACGGCGCACGGCTCCATCGAGACGGTGGTCACGGCGATGCGCGCCGGCGCCATCGATTTCGTCGTCAAGCCGGTCGGGGCGGAGCGCCTGCAGGTCTCGATCAAGAACGCCCTGCGCGTCGATTCTCTCGAGGGCGAAATCCGGCGCATGCGCCGGCGCGCTTCGGGGACGCTGAGCTTCCGCGACCTCGTCACCAAGAGCGCCGACATGGGTCGGGTCATCCGGCTCGCCGAGCGCGCGGCCAAATCCACCATCCCGGTGCTCATCGAAGGCGAATCGGGCGTCGGCAAGGAAGTCCTGGCGCGCGCCATCCAGGGATCGAGCGACCGCAAGGGCAAGCCCTTCGTGACGGTGAATTGCGGCGCCATCCCCGAGACCCTGATCGAATCGACCCTGTTCGGCCACGAGAAGGGCGCCTTCACGGGGGCCACTGAGCGGCACCTCGGCAAATTCGTCGAAGCGAGCGGGGGGACCTTGTTCCTCGACGAGATCGGCGAACTGCCCCTCGATGCCCAGGTCAAGCTCCTGCGCGCCATCCAGGAGGGCGAGGTCGACCCGGTCGGCGGCAAGAAATCCGTCCGCGTCGACATCCGCCTGATCTCGGCCACCAACAAGAGCCTTCTCGACCTCGTCAAGGAGGGCCGTTTCCGCGAGGACCTCTATTACCGGCTCAACGTCTTCCCGATGACCCTGCCCCCCTTGCGGGCGCGGCGCGAGGACGTCGCCGACCTCGTGCGCGGCTTCGTCGCGCGCTTCGCCGCCGAGGAAGGCAAGCGCGTGCGCGGCGTCTCGGCGGAAGCCCTGGCGCTGCTCGTCCGCTACGATTGGCCCGGCAACGTGCGCCAGCTCGAGAACGCGCTCTTCCGGGCCGTCGTTCTGGCCGACGCGGACGAATTGACGGTCGCCGAGTTCCCGCAGATCGCCGCGCAGGTGGACGGCTTCGACGTGCGCATCCCGCCCGCCCCCGCCTTCTCGAACGCGGCCGCCGCGCCGATCCGCGAGATCGTTCGGGTCGAGGTGCGCGACCCGCACGCCATGACCCTCGTCGACGAGAGCGGCGACCTGCGCAAGCTGGAGGATCTCGAGGCGGACATCATCCGCTTCGCCCTGCAGCATTACCGCGGCCATATGTCCGAGGTATCGCGCCGGCTCGGCATCGGGCGCTCGACCCTTTACCGTAAGCTGAAAGAATTGGGCCTGGAGGGTGAGGCAGCTTAGCCCTTTCACGCGTTAGTGTGGCAGGAGCGCTCTTGCGTCTTGGCGAGCGGGACGCGACAAATGATGATCTGCACCGTCCAGCGTTCATTGTCCGGCTATCGATCCATGCGATTCAAAGTTGTTGGCCGCGCGCAGGCGACTGCCGCCGCGGCTGTTTTGGCCTTGGCGGCAAGCGCCCTTTCCGCGCCGCTCCAGGCCTTCGAGGCCGAGATCCAGGCGAGCGGGGCCACCAATTCGGCGTCCCCCGACGTGCCTGCGGCGACGAACCGGTCCGAACCGGCCGGCGAGCCGGCGGCGCCTGCGCCTTTGACCGCCTCGGAGGCCGCGGCCCCCGCTCCGTCGGCCATCGTCCTTCCCCGGCCACCCGACGCGAGCGTCTCCGTCACCGCCGCCGATCGGCTGCCGGGCCTGATGGCGGAGCGCCTCGCCGATGCCGGCGCCGCTCTGCTTCCGCGCCTGCCGCGCAAGGATCGCGAGGCCCTGGCGGCCTTCTACGCCCTCGGCAATTACCAGCCTCTCTGGGTCAAGGACGGCGCCTGGACACCCGCCGGCCATGCCCTTGTCGAACGCCTGAGGCGGGCGGGCGAGGACGGCCTCGATGCCGACCATTATCCGGTCCCGGCCGTGCGGCCCCGGACGGAAGGCGATGCCGCCGCCGCGGCGGTCGAGGCGGAACTGAAGCTCAGCGCCGCCGCCATCGCCTACGCCCGCGACGCGCGCGGCGCACGCATCGAGCCCTCCCGGCTGTCGGATCTGATCACGCCGGAACTCGCCCTGCCGGCAGCCGACGCCGTCCTGACCGTGCTCGCCGCGGCACCGGACGCAGGTACGGCTCTCGCCGGCTACAACCCGCCGCATGACGGCTATCGCGCCCTGAAGGCCAAGCTCGCCGAGGTGCAGTCGAGCCAGACGCAGGCGCGCCTCGCGGACGATCTCCGCGCCAACATGGAGCGCTGGCGCTGGGTGCCGCCGGATATGGGTCGCCGCCACGTCTGGGTGAACGTCCCGGAATACAAGCTGCGGCTCATGAAGGACGGGCGCGCCGTCCATGAGGCGCGCGTCATCGTCGGCAAATCCGAGACCCCGACGCCGCTCTTCTCGGACGAGATGGACCACGCCATCGTCAATCCGTCGTGGTACGTGCCGCCGTCCATCTTCAAGAACGAGTTCAATTCCGATCCGGGCCTTGCCGCGGCGCGCGGCTACGACGTGATCTACGGCAGGAACGGAGCCGTCACCGTCCGCCAGCCGCCGGGCGAGCGCAACGCCCTCGGCTTCGTCAAGTTCATGTTTCCGAACAAGCATGCGGTCTATCTGCACGACACGCCCAATCGCCGCCTGTTCGCGGTCGAGAAACGCGCCCTCAGCCACGGCTGCGTGCGGCTCGACCAGCCGTTCCGCTTCGGCGAGTTCGTGCTCGGCTCCGACTGGACGGAAGCGCGCCTGAAAGGCTTGATCGGCCGGGGCGAGCGCACCATCCGCCTGCCCGAGAAGGTGCCGGTCCACCTGACGCATTTCACGCTCCTGGTCGACGACAAGGGCGAGTTGCGCCACATCGCCGACCTTTACGGGGTGAACGGCAAGGTGCGCGCCGCTCTGGGATTGTCGCGGGACGCGACGCCCGTGGCCCAAGCGCCGGCGCCCGACAAGGCGGCGAGCGCGCCGCCCGAGCGCCGCCGCATGGCGCAAGCGCCGGCCCGGCGCAAGCCGATCCGTACGGTGCGCTACGTCGAGCGCCCGCCGATCCCGGTCGCGCAGCCGTTCTTCTGGTGGTTCCGCTAGCCGGTCAGCGCGGCCGTGTTGCCCTCAGTCCGGAACGCGCGGCGCAATTTCGCCACGGTCCGACCCTAAGCGTGGCCGCAAGAAACGGAACAAGGCTGGCTTGGGTTAAGGGGGTGGTAACCCTTCTCGACAACATTTGCAGTCGCGTCCGTTGAGGCCGCACCGAGCCTGCTGCCGAAGCAAGCTCAGCTGGTTGGAATCGATCGTTCATGCGTCTTGATCGATGCGATCAGGCCGCATCGTGATTGAGGGGCGAGGCCGCTTTTGCAAGTTGCGTCGAACGGCCATCGAGGGGTGGCGCGCCTGCGGGCCGGCCGCGCCGCCATCGGCGTCGCCGTCGCGGCCCT
The DNA here is from genome assembly GCA_035630175.1 of Beijerinckiaceae bacterium. GTDB lineage: Bacteria > Pseudomonadota > Alphaproteobacteria > Rhizobiales > Beijerinckiaceae > JAJKJG01. The sequence continues at coordinate 2,518 of DASQLE010000611.1, read as the reverse complement.
CGCGTCGCTCGCCGGCATTCGCGGCACCCAGGATGCCGTCGCCAACGGCGACACCCGCACCTTGAGCTTCCTGCATACGCACACGAACGAGACCGCGACCGTCACCTTCCGGCGCAACGGCCGCTACGACCAAGACGCGCTGAACCAGATCAATTGGCTCCTGCGCGATTGGCGGGTCGACCAGTCCACGAAGATGGACCCGCGTCTGTTCGACATCGTCTGGGAAGTCTACCGGGAGGTCGGCTCCCGCGAGCCGGTCAACATCCTCTCGGCCTACCGGTCCCCCGAGACCAATGCCATGCTGCGGCGGCGATCGAGCGGCGTCTCGGAGCACAGCCAGCACATGGCCGGCAAGGCCATGGATTTCCGCCTGCCCGATGTCGACATGGGCCGCGTGCGCGCCATCGCCATGCGCCTGCAATACGGCGGCGTCGGCTACTACCCCGGATCGAACTTCGTCCATGTCGACGCCGGCAGCGTGCGCGCCTGGCCACGCATGACGCAGGATCAGCTCGCGCGCCTGTTCCCCGACGGCAAGACCGTTCACCTGCCGGCGGCAGGCAAGCCGCTGGCCCGCTACGAGGAAGCCCGCGCCGAGATCCTGGCGCGCGGCGGCTCCGTTGCGGGCTATGCGAGCAGCGACGTCGCCGAGCCGGCCGGGCCGCGCCGCAGCTTGTGGGCGACCCTGTTCGGCGGACGCGACGACGAGGATTCCGATTATTATGCGACGCAGGGCCGCCGCGGCGGGCTCGCGCGGACGGCGTCGGCCTATGCCCCGACGGCCCGCGAGGACGACGGCAGCGTCCTGGCCGCCCTCCGGCCGGCCCCGCGCGCGAGCGAGCGCACGCAGGTTGCGGCGGCGGCGCCGTCCGACGGCAGCTCGTCGGGCTTCCGCTTCCCTTGGCAGCGCAGTCCGGCGCCCGCGCCGCAATCCGCACAGCTTGAGGAGCCGCTGCAGACCGCGGCCTTGCCGCCGCCGTTGCCGCCGCGGCGCCCTGACGAGATCATCACGGGCGCTTTGGCCGTGCCGGTGCCGCCGGCCCGGCCCGTGGAGCTTGCAATGGCCGGCATTCTGGCGCTGGCGGGGACGACGCCGCCACGCGCCCGGCTCGCCGACGATGACCGCCTCGCGCTGCGGGCCCTGTTCGTTGCCGCCGCGACGCCGATCCAGCCGCCTTCGCCGCCGGTCAAGCCGCCGGTCGTCGAGACAGCCCGCGCCAGGCCCCAGCCGATTCTGACGAGCAACATCGTCGCCGATCTCGGACCGGCCCTCAATCTCGGCTTCTCCAAGACGCCGACCGGCGACCTGAGCGTGACCGCCTTCACGGGCCCGGCCGTGAAGCCCCTGCCCGTGTTGCGATGACGTGAAGCTGAGCCGCTCGGCTGCAGCGAACACGAATCGTTGAACGCTTCTCGAGCAAAAACCATGCCGCAAGGCGCCGCGGTCGTATCCGCATCTCTTGCCCTGCGGCGTGGTGGGTGCAAATCTTCAGTCACATCGCGTGCGTGCGAACCCGGGGGAGGGTTCGATGGCGATACCCGACATCCGACGCGAGTTCGTGTCGCTGCTCCCGCGCCTGCGCCGCTTCGCCTTGGTTTTGACGGGCTCGGTCGATCAGGCGGACGATCTTGTGCAAGGCACGCTGCTGCGCGCCCTCGACCGCATCGACCAGTGCAGGGACAGCGGGCATCTCGACCGGTGGCTGTTCAGCATCCAGAAGACGGTCTGGTTGAACACGCTGCGCACGGCGGCGCTCAAGCGCACCGAGCCCCTGGACGACTATGATGAGATGGCGGCCAGCGATGGCGTTCGCTCGCTGGAAGCGAGCGTCACCCTGTCCCAAGTGCGGGCGGCCTTCGAGAGGCTGAGCCCCGACCACCGCCAGGTTCTGTTTCTCGTCTGCGTCGAGGGATACAGCTATAGTGCGGCGGCCGAGTTTCTCGGCGTGCCCATCGGAACGGTGATGAGCCGGCTGGCCCGCGGCCGGGCTGCCCTGATGGCCATGATGAGCATCGCCGAGAGCGGCAACGTGAGGCCTTTTCGCGCGAGGTCGCCTGATGCCAATGCCCGATGAAAAGCTTCTCTGCGCATTGGCCGACGGGGAGGTTGACGCGAATGTAGCCCGCGACATCGAAGCCCTGGCCGAGCGTCATCCGGCGGTGCGAGAGCGGATCGCGCTCTACCGTCGCTCCGGGGACCTGCTGCGCGCGGCCCTGTCCGAGGCGGAATTCGCCGATGTCCCGCGCCGGCTCGAGGACACGATCGACCGCGCCCTGCGCCGCGGACGGGATCGATCGAAGCGACGGACCTGGATGCGGCAGGCGTCATTAGCTGCCGTCCTCGTGGTCGGAGTAGCATTGGGGACCGCGATCACGCGTTACGTCGAGCACGGCGCCGTGCTGCCGCGGAGCGCGGTCGCCGCCGCGATGCATGAGGTCGCCGAATACCATCCTGTCTATGCGCGGGAGGTCGAGCACCTTGTCGAGTGCCGGCGTCGCGACGCGAGCACATCGAAGC
>DASQLE010000610.1:0-4683 GCA_035630175.1 Beijerinckiaceae bacterium | reverse complement strand
AGGATGTTCATCGGCGGCGAGCCGATGAAGGTGGCGACGAAACGCGTGGCGGGGCGGCGATACACGTCGGCCGGCGTGCCGACCTGCTCGATGACGCCGTCGTTCATGACGACGAGCTTGTCGGACAGGGTCATCGCCTCGATCTGATCATGGGTGACATAGACGGCGGTCACGCCGAGCGCGCGCTGCAGGCGCTTGATCTCGATGCGCATCTGCACGCGCAGCTTGGCGTCGAGGTTCGAGAGGGGCTCGTCGAACAGGAACACGTGCGGCTTGCGCACGATGGCGCGGCCCATGGCGACGCGCTGGCGCTGGCCGCCCGATAGCTCGCGCGGCTTCCTGGCGAGCAGTTGCTCGATGCCGAGAATGCGCGCCGCTTCGCGCACGCGCGCATCGATCTCGGGCTTCGGCGTGCCGCGGTTGCGCAGGCCGTAGGCCATGTTGTCGTAGACGTTCATGTGCGGATAGAGCGCGTAGTTCTGGAACACCATGGCGATGTCGCGCTCGGAGGGCTCGATCTCGTTGACGATCCGCTCGCCGATGCGGATGTCGCCGGCCGTGATCGTCTCGAGGCCGGCGATCATGCGCAGCAAGGTGGACTTGCCGCAGCCGGACGGGCCGACCAGAACGCAGAAGGATCCGTCGTCGACGTCGAGAGAGACCCCGCGCACCGCCTCGACGATGCCGCCATAGACCTTGCGCACGGCGTCGAGCGTCACGCGAGCCATGGCCGTCCTCTGGTGAGTAGCGAGTAGCGAATGGCGAACAGGACATGCGCCGAAGCCGAATTCCCTTTTTCACTCGCTATTGACCATTCGCTGTTCGCCCTCATCATTTCTCCGTCTCCACGAGGCCCTTCACGAAGAGCCTCTGCATCAAGACGACGACGGCCACCGGCGGCAGCATGGCGAGGACCGCCGTCGCCATGGCGAGCTGCCACTCGGTCAACGCGTCCTGCGTGACGATCATCTTCTTGATGCCGATGACGATGGTCTGCATCGAGTCCGTGGTGGTGATCAGCAGCGGCCACAAATACTGGTTCCAGCCGTAGATGAACTGGATGACGAACAGCGCCGCCATCGTCGTCAGGGACAAAGGAACGAGCGTGTCCTTGAAGAAGCGGAACGCGCCGGCTCCGTCGATCTTGGAGGCTTCGAGGAGCTCGTCCGGAACGGTCATGAAGAACTGCCGGAAGAGGAGCGTTCCGGTCGCGGAGGCGATGAGGGGCAGGATGAGGCCCGTATAGGTATCGAGAAGGCCGAGGTCCGCGACGATCTTGTAGGTCGGGTAGATGCGCACCTCGACCGGCAGCATCAAGGTGATGAAGATGATCCAGAACGCCGTCTTGCGGAACGGAAACCGGAAATACACGACCGCGAAGGCGGACAAGATCGAGATCAGGATCTTGCCCGTGGCGATGCCCAGCGCCATGACGAACGAGTTCAGCATCATGGTGCCGACCGGCTCCCGCGTGGTGCGGGCCGTGCCCACGAAGACCGTCCGGTGATAGTTCTCGAGCGTCTGATCGCCCGGCGTCAGCGGCATGTTGCCGTTGATGACCGTCGCTGCGTCATGGGTCGAGGCGATGAACGCCACATAGACCGGGAAGGCGACGACGAAGACGCCGACGGTGAGGACCAGATAGGCCATGAGATTGCGGTGCCGGCGGCTCTCGACCATCAGTATTGCACCCTGCGCTCGACATAGCGGAACTGGATCGCGGTGAGCGCGATGACGATGATCATCAAGATCACCGATTGCGCGGCGGAGCCGCCGAGATCACCTCCGAGGCGACCGTCGGCATAGACCTTGTAGACGAGGGTCGTCGTCGCGCCCGAGGGCCCGCCGCCGGTCACCGCGTCGATGATGCCGAAGGTGTCGAAGAACACATAGACGATGTTGACGACGAGGAGGAAGAACGCCGTCGGCGACAGCAGCGGGAAGATCACGGTCCAGAAGCGCCGCATCGGCTTCGCTCCGTCGATCGCCGCCGCCTCGATGACGCTGCGCGGGATCGCCTGCAGACCGGCGAGGAAGAACAGGAAATTGTAGCTAATCTGCTTCCAGGTCGCCGACAGGACGACGAGCGTCATGGCATGGCGGCCGTTGAGGAGCGGATTCCAGTCGATCCCGGCGAGCCGGATCGGACGCGCCAGCGTCCCCAAGGACGGGTGGAACATGAACAGCCACAGCACGCCCGCGACGGCAGGAGCCACCGCATAGGGCCAGATCAGCAAGGTCTTGAAAGTGGGCGCGGCTCGGAGCTGTTTGTCGGCCTGGGTCGCGAGCAGCAGCGCGCATGACAGCGAAAAGGCGGCGACGAGAGTCGAGAAGATCACCGTCGTGACCATGGCACGGTAGTATTCCGGCTGCGCCAGCACGGCCCGGTAGTTCTCGAAGCCGACGAACTCGCTCGACAGGCCGAAAGCATCCTCCAGCAGGAAGGATTGCCAGAGCGCCTGCGAGGCGGGCCAGTAAAAGAAGACGAATGTGATCGCGAGTTGTGGAAGCAGCAGCGCGTAGGGCAGAAGCTTGCTCGAGAAGACGGCGCGCTTTTCCATGATCTTTCATTCTCGTTCCGGGGTTCTCGCTGCTGGCGAGACCCCGGAATGACGATGAGATTTAGCGGGACACCGTCCGCTCGAACTGACGCGCAAGCTGGTTGCCGCGGGCGACGGCCGTGTCGAGGGCGTCCTTCGCCGATTTCTGCCCCGCCAAGGCGGCCTCGATCTCCTCCGACCAGACGTCGCGCATCTGCACCATGTTGCCGAGCCGGAGGCCGCGCGAGTTCTCGGTCGGCTCCTTGTTGGTGAGCTCGAGGAGGGGCGTCTGCAGGATGGGGTTCTTCTCATAGAAGCCGTCGGCCTTGGTTTTTTCATAGGCCGCCCTCGTGATCGGCAGGTAGCCCGATTCCTGGTGCAGCTTGGCCTGGCGGTTGGTGTCGGACAGGAAGGCGAAGAACTTGGCGACGCCCTTGTATTCCTCGGGCTTCTTGCCGCCCATCACCCACAGGGAGGCGCCGCCGATGATCGAGTTCTGCGGGGCGCCCTGCGCGTCCGGGTAATAGGGCATCGGCACGGACGTGTAGTCGAACTTGGCGTTCGCCTTGACGTTGCCGTAGAAGCCGGACGAGGTCAGCATGATCGGGCACTCGCCCGAGGTGAAGCGGCCCTCGCCCGTGTTGGTGCGGCCCGAATAATCGTAGGTCTTGTCCTTCTGCAGATCGACGAGGGTCTGCAGATGCCTGACATGCAGGGGCGAGTTGAACTTCAACTCAGCGTCCCAGCCGTCGAGCCCGTTCGCCTTGGTCGCCAGCGGCACGTTGTGCCAGGCGGAGAACTGCTCGATGAAAGCCCAAGTTGTCCATGCAGCCGTGAAGCCGCACTTGTCGTAGCCCGCGGCCTTCAGCTTCTTGCCGGCCTCGAACACGTCGGGCCAGGTCTTGGGGATCTCGACATTGGCCTTCTTCAGCGCGTCCTTGTTGATCCACATGACCATCGAGGACGAGTTGAACGGGAACGACAGCATCTCGCCCTTGGAGGTCGAGTAATAGCCCGTGATCGCCGGCAGGTAGGCTTTTGGATCGAACGGCTCGCCGGCCTCCTGCATGAGCTGGTAGACGGGCTTCACGGCGCCGCGTGCGCCCATCATGGTGGCCGTGCCGACCTCGAACACCTGCAGGATGTGCGGCGCATTGCCGGCCCGGAACGCGGCGATGCCCGCATTCATGGTGTCGGGATACGAGCCCTTGTAGCTCGCGACGACCTTATACTCCTTCTGCGCCGCGTTGAATTCCTCCGCCAGCTTGACGACGACGTCGTTGTTGGCGCCGGTCAGCGCGTGCCACCACTGGATTTCCGTTTGCGCCAGGGCAGGCCCGCTCAGCGCAGCGCCGAGCACGGCGCCGAACCAGACGTTTCGTTTCAGCATGACGGTTCCTCCGAAGATCTTGTCGTTGGTGCGCACATTAGCATGAAGCTTGGGCGTACTTTCAATGACTGTCTCACGACAAGCCCGTTCGGCCCCCGTCTTGTCCAGAGGCTTCACGAGCTCCGGGCCGGGCGAGTGGCCTTCGGCAGGGTCTCTATGCTAGGCAGGGCGGCTGGTGGAGAGGGGCCATGAGAGCCGTCGTCAAGCTTGCAGCGCTGGTCATCGCCCTGGCGTCCGGACCGGCCGTGGCGCAGGTGCCGCCGTCAAATTTTTATGAACGGCAGATGCTCGACCTCAACCGGTCGTTGGAGCAGCGCCAGCGCGAGGTCCAGCGGGAGCAGCAGCGCGAATTCGAGACCAACCAGCGTCTCGGCGCCCCGCAAAAGCATCCCATGCCCGGCCATCAGCGCCGGCCCGGATGCCCGGTCGGCTCGGCCGGCTGCTGACGCCGCCGAACGCCGCCTCGAGGCGGCGGCCGCCCAGAACCACCCTTTCGCAAACCGCGTCAGATGACGTTGCGCTCCAGAAGGGGCCGGCCGGCGATCACCCGCTCGTAGCCGAGATCCGACAGGTCGAGGCTCGTGAAGCGGCCATGCACGATGAGCTCGGCGAGGCCCCGCCCCACGGCCGGCGCCTGCTGCAGGCCGTGGCCCGAGAAGCCGTTGCAGAGATAGAAATTGGCGAGCCCGCCGGCGCGCCCGACGACCGCGTTGTGATCGAGGCGGCACATGTCGTAGGGCCCCGCCCAGGCCC
>DASQLE010000609.1:0-5207 GCA_035630175.1 Beijerinckiaceae bacterium | reverse complement strand
CGGCATGGCGTCGCTCACCAGGAAAGGCTGCCCGGCGCCGCGCAGCGCGAGATTGAGCATCGCCGGATGGACATGTTCGCCATCGACGATGAGACCGTAGAAGCAGCCCGGCGTTTCCAGCGCTGCCGCGATCGGTCCGGGATCGCGGCTGCCGAGCGGGCGCATGGCGTTGAAGAGATGCGTAACCCCGGTCAAGCCGTCGGTGAACGCCTGACGGGTCTGCTCGTAGGTGGCCGCCGAATGTCCGAGCGACACCCGCACGCCCGCTTCCGCCAGGGCGGCGACGAAGCCGGGCGGCGCCTCTTCCGGCGCCAGCGTGACCAGGGTCACGCCGCCGCCAAGGCTCGTGAGAGTCTCGAGATCGCTGACGTCAGGGCGGCGGATCGCCGCCGGCTCGTGCACGCCGGGCCGGGCCGGCGACAGGAAAGGGCCCTCCAGATGGATGCCGAGGATGGCGGGATCGAGCGCCATCGCCTGACGCACGGCCGCGATCGCCGCCGGCATCTTGCTCGGCTCGTCGGTGATGAGGGTCGGCAGCAGCGCCGTCGTGCCGAGACGCCGGTGAGCGGCCGCGATCGCACGGACGCCTGCGGCTGTCGGCTGGTTGTTGAAGAGCACGTCGCCGCCGCCATTGACCTGCACGTCGATGAAACCCGGCGCCAGCCACATGCCGTCCGGCATCGTCTCGCTTGGCATGGACGACGGCAGCTCGTGCGTCGGCATCAGGGCGGCGATCCGCGGGCCGTCCAGGACCACGGCGTGGCGCTCCCGGACGCCGGCACCGTCGAAGACGGCGTCGGCGGCGATCGCGTGCGGCGCGGCGGACGTCATCGGGTGCGGGTGACCTTCTGCAGGTGGCGGGGCCGGTCCACGTCGATGCCGCGCCGCTCCGCCAGCCGAACCGCGAGCCCGTAGAAGCTCTGGATCAGGCAGATCGCGTCCGCCTCGGGGTGGTCGGCGGCGAGCGCCGGCAGCCGTCCGGCAGCGGGTTCGCCGGGCTCGGCCGCATAAAGCAAGGCGCCTTTCTTCCGGAGACTCGATGACAGCCCCAACAAGCCGGCTTGCGCGGCATCCGTCGGCACGAACATCAGGATCGGATAATCGTCGTCGACGAGCGCGACCGGTCCGTGCAGGAACTCGGCGCCGCTGAACGCTTCGGCGTGCAGGTTGCACGTCTCCTTCAGCTTCAGCGATGCCTCGCGGGCGACCGCGAGGGTTGGCCCGCGGCCGATGGTGACGAGGCTGGTCGCGGCCTCGAAGGCGGTCAGCGCCTCACTCCAGTCGAGGTCCGCTGCCGTGCCGAGCCGGTCCGGCAGGCGCCCGAGCGCTGCCGCCATCGTCCGGTCCTCCGACCAGAGCGCGAGAAGGCGCAGAAGCGCGGACGCCGAGGCGATGAACGTCTTGGTTGCGGCGACGCTCAGTTCCGGTCCGGCTTCCATCGGCAGCACGATGTCGCTCGCCTCCGCGAGGGGGCTGTCGGTTGCGTTGACGAGGGCGACCGTGACCGCGCCGGCCGCCCGCGCGGCCGCTGTCTGCTCGATGAGGTCGTCGCTGCGTCCGGATTGCGAGATCGCCAGGAAAAGCTGATCCCGCAGACGGAGCCGTTGCCGATAGACGGTGGCGACGCTCGGCGCCGCCGCGGCGACCGGGATGCCAAGATAGCGCTCGATAAGATGCTTGCCGAAGGTCGCGGCATGCGCCGAGCTGCCGCGCGCGCAGGTCACCGCAACCTGCGGCGGCTGCCGTCGCAGCCGTCCGACGAGTTCCGCCAGCGGCGCCCGCAGCGCATCGGCCTGCCGGCCGACCGCTTCCGGAGCCTCGCGGATCTCCCGCAGCATATGGGTGTCTCCGCCGTGCATGGATGCATCCTGCTTGGGAGCCGTGATATTCCTGGTTCGGCTCGCTCTCGCCCGACTGAGCGGTTATGACCGGCTTACCATAGAGGCTTTTGAACGGACGTGCGGCGCGGAAGTTTCTGTTATGGATGGATTTACGAGCTTTAAGGGTCGATGAGCACAGAGATCGTCAGTCCTCGCTATGCCGACATCGACGCGTGGGACCCCGCCGACGTCCTGGAAGCGATGATCGAGGGGCAGCTCGCGGCGGTGGCGGCGGTGCGCGCCGCGCGCCGCTCCATCGAGCGGGCGGCGCTCGCTACCGAGACGCGTCTGCGCGACGGCGGCCGCCTTGTCTATGTGGGCGCCGGCACGTCGGGCCGGCTCGCCGCTCAGGACGGCGCCGAGCTGACCCCGACCTTCAGCTGGCCGCAGGAGCGCGTCCTGTTCCTGCTGGCCGGCGGCGAGGGCGCTCTCGTCCAAGCCGTCGAAGGGGCCGAGGATCGGTCCGAGCAGGGCGCCGGGGTCGTTGGACAGAATCGCATCGGTGCCGCCGACGTGCTCGTCGCGGTGGCGGCCAGCGGCACGACGCCGTTCACGCTCGCTTGCCTGCGCGAGGCGAAGCTCCGCGGCGCGCTCACGATCGGCATCGCCAACAACCAGAACACGCCTCTCTTGACCGAGGCCGATCACGGCATCTGGCTCGACACCGGGCCCGAGACTATTGCCGGCTCGACGCGCATGAAGGCCGGCACCGCGCAGAAGGCGACGCTCAACCTGCTCTCGTCTCTCGTCATGATCCGGCTCGGCCACGTCTATGGCGGCCTCATGGTCGACGTGCAGGCGAGCAACCGCAAGCTCGTGCGGCGCAGCGAGGACATGCTCATGCACCTGACCGAGCGGAGCCGCGAGGACGCGCGCGAAGCGCTCGCCCGCGCCGACGGCAGCGTCAAGCTGGCCGCCCTCCTTCTTCAGGGCTGCACTCCGGCCGAGGCCGAGCGGGCGTTGGAACAGGCGGACGGGCAACTGCGCGAGGCGCTCCGCCTCGTGCGCGAGCCCTGATCCGAGCGGCCGTGGTTTCGTCACATTTTGGCCCTGCGGCATGATCGCTCCGGGGGAACGCTGGCGACTCCCCGGGCGTTGCCTCCACTGATTGATCGGAGGGATCAAAATGGTTGATAAGGATCGCGTTGAAGGTTCTGCCAAGAACATCGGCGGCAAGATCAAGGAAGGTTTCGGCAAGCTGACCGGCGACAGCAAGACCGAAGCCGAAGGCAAGATGGATCAGGCCGAAGGCCGCGCCCAGAATGCCGTCGGCGGCATCAAGGACAGCGTCCGCGACGCTTTCGATCCGGATCGCAAGAAGGCGTGAGTTTACGCAAAGCGTAAGAAAGGCCCGGCTTTAAGCCGGGCCTTTTTCATGCCGGCCGTCCGCCTTGCGGATGCGGAACACGAGCACGCCGTCCTGCTCGCCTTGCGCCTCAAGCACGTCCTGCGTCTCGTTGAGGAGCGCGGGGATGTCGATGGCAGACAGCGGATCCGTGCATTCGACGACGATGATGTCTCCCGGCACGAGCCCGACCAGCGCCTTGCGCGTCTTGAGGGCGGGAAGCGGACATTTGAGGCCGCGCAAATTGAGATGGGTCTCGGTCATGGTGCTCTGGACATCGTTTGGCGGCCACCCAACAATGGCCGGTTCATGATGTAAACCTCAGATCACGATGCCTTTCGGTCGCATCGATCAACACGCATGAACGTGATCGATTCCAAGAAGTGGAGCATGATCGGCATCATGCTCTGAGGTCCGCTGCACGCTGCGAGGTTCGGTGAGCCTATATTCCATGTCGCTCATGACCGTTGATCCGCTCCGGTGAGCGTTGATTCGATGGATTCCTTGCGCCGCGGCACCCTGATGCCGCTCGACGGAGCGGTCGCGAGCTTGTGCAGCCGGACACGGCAAGCGGATCCGCAAAGCGTTGGGCTGCACGAGGCGGTCGGCCGCATCCTCGCCGACCCGATCATGGCGCAGCAGGCCATTCCGCTTGGTGCGATCGCCCTCCGGGACGGCTGGGCGGTGGCGGCCGACGAAGTGGTCGGCGCCTCGTCCTATTCGCCGTGCTTTCTCCGCGCGCCGCCGCCCTGGATCGAGGCCGGCGAGCCGATGCCGCGCGGCACCGACGCGGTCCTGCTGCCGGACGGCCTGTCGGTGGCAGGCGGCGTCGCCGAGATTGTCGCCGCCGTCGCGCCGGGTGAGGGCATGCGCCCCGCCGGGGGAGATGCTGCCGCGGGAGCGGTGCTGCGGGCGGCCGGGGAACGCGTGCGCCCGCTCGACGCCGCCCTCGCGCTCGCGGCCGGGACCGAGCACCTCCGCATCCGTCAAGCCGACGTGCGAATCGTGTCCCTTCCGGGAGCCGAGGCCGTCGCCGCTAGCGGCGAGCTCGTCGCCCGTCTGATCGAGGCTGCCGGCGGCGTCGTGCACCGCGTCCGTGCGGCCTCCCGCGAAGCGGCCGCGATCGCTGCGGCGCTCAAGGAGGGCGATGCGGATCTGCATGTCATCGTCGGGGGCACCGGGTTCGGGCGGGCCGATCATGCGGCCGAGGCTCTGGCTGCATCGGGCGCTATGATCGCCCACGGGATCGCCATCCGGCCCGGCGAGACGGCCGGCTGCGGCGTTGTCGGCGACGCGCCCGCCATCCTGGTCCCGGGGCGGCTCGACGCCGCGCTCGCGGCGACGCTCATGGTCGTGCTGCCCTGCCTCGACCACGTCAGTGCGGCGAAGCCCTCCCGGCGTCAGGTGTCGGCACCGCTGACCCGCAAGGTGGTGTCCGCGATCGGCATGGCGGACCTGGTTCTGCTTCGTTGCCGGGACGGGAGGCTCGAGCCCCTGGCCGTCGGCGACCTGACCGTGGGGGCGATGGCCGAGGCCGAGGCCTGGCTCGCCGTTCACCCGAACAGCGAGGGTTTCGCGGGGGGTGACACGGTTGCCGCCTTTCTGTTGTAACAGGGGCCGATGAACAGGCCGGACACGACGTTTCGCCACGCCCTCGCCCAGGAGCAGTTCCTGACGGTGTTGCCGCGCGAGGAAGCCGTGCGCCGCTTCGAGAGCGCCCTGAGCCCAGCGCCGGTCGGGACCGAGCGGGCCGAGCTTGCCGAGGCGCTGGGCCGTGTTCTCGCCGAAGACGTGGCTTCGCCCGGCGACGTGCCGCCCTTCGACCGCTCGGCCGTCGACGGTTTCGCAGTGCGCGCGGCGGATATCGCCGCGGCGCGCGAAACCGCACCCGTTTCCCTGCGGCTGAACGACGAGATTGTCGCCTGCGGCGTCGCCCCGACCGGTGTCGTCGCTCCGGGCACGGCGACGGCCGTCGCCACCGG
>DASQLE010000608.1:0-2133 GCA_035630175.1 Beijerinckiaceae bacterium | reverse complement strand
GGAGAGATGGTAGGAGGAGTTCGGGTTCAGTTGCGCCGGCGTGACGGCGTAGAAGCCTTCCGGGACCTGGCGGTCGCCCTGGACGGTCTTCGGCCCGAGCTGGCCGGACCAGCGGCAGATCGGAAACGTCTTCAGGCGGACAAAGCGGCCGTCGTCGCCCTTTTTCCAGACCTCGATCTCACCCTCCTTCTTGTAGGCGCGCATGAGGATCGGCGAGGCCGCGGAGACCCCCTTCGACTCCATCAGCGCCAGCGTGGCCGTCGGAATCGGCGCCAGATGCTTGGTGGACGCGAAGGCACCGCCGCTGGCCGCGAGGGCGCCGACGAGCACGGCGGCGCGCCAGACCTGGAACTCGAACACGTATGCTTGCCCCCGCTCTCGGCCCCTTCGGAGCGCCCTAAGCGGCCAGGCTTGGTCACGGATTGCGGCGCAAAGATGAACAAGGCACAAAGCATACCGGGCCAGCATGGCGCTGATCGCGAAACGGCCTTTGGGCGCATCGCGGTGCGTCGGCTATGCCCCATTCGGGAAACAAAGGCCTTTCCCCAAGATCAACGGACAGCATGGAGGCCATGATGGGCATCACCTTCAACACATCTGCCAAGCCCGGCGAGACCGCCTACAAAGACATCCTGTTCGAGGTGAAGGACCAGGTCGCCTGGGTCACCATCAACCGCCCGCGCGTGCGCAATGCCTTCCGCGAGCAGACCCTCGACGAGATGATCCATGCCTTCTCGTCGACGCGGCTCGACCCGATGATCGCCTGCGCGGTCGTCACCGGCGCCGGCGACGAGGCCTTCTCCGCCGGCGGCGACTTCCACGCCATGATGAAGCTGAACCGCGCCAACGCCCACATGTGGAACGACCGCATGCTCGCGCTCGCCATGACCATCCGCGGGCTGCCGATCCCGGTCATCGCCATGGTCAACGGCTGGTGCATGGGCGGCGGCCACGAGCTCGCCCTGTGGTGCGATCTCGTCATCGCGTCCGAGAACGCGGTGTTCGGCCAGACCGGCGCCAAGGTCGCGGCTTGCCCGACGGTCGGGGCGACGCAATATCTGCCGCGCATCATCGGCGAGCGCCTCGCCCGCGAGATGATCTTCATGGCACGCACCTTCCCGGCCGCCGAGGCCGTGCAGGTCGGCCTCATCAACCGCTGCGTGCCGAAGGCGGACCTTCTCAAGGAGACGCTCGCCTGGTGCGAGAAGGCCAAGGGTCACAGCGCGCAGACCCTGCGCGCCACCAAGAAGTCGCTCAACTACGAGTCGGACGAGCTCTACGCCTCCTGGCAGCACGGCATGGAGCTGCTCGCCAATATCTGGGGCACGGAGGAGAGCCTCGAAGGCATGCAGGCCTTCCTCGACCGCCGCAAGCCCGACTTCAACCGGTTCCGGCAGCGCAACAAGGAGGCGCTCGATCGCTATCACGCCGACTGCGCCGGCGACCGCAACCAGGCGACGCGGCAGGCGGCCGAGTAGCGCCGACGCTGCCATGACCGACGCGCCACCGGCCGCTCTCGCGGGACTAAAAGTTCTCGACCTGACGCGCGTGCTTGCCGGCCCGCTCTGCGCCATGACCCTCGGCGACATGGGCGCTGAGGTCATCAAGGTGGAGCCGCCGGGCGGCGACGACACGCGCGCCTGGGGTCCGCCGGAGGCGGGCGGCGAGGCCGCCTATTACCTCGGCGTCAACCGCAACAAGCGCAGCGTCCGCCTCGACCTGTCGAAGCCGTCCGCGCGCGAAGTGCTGGGGCGATTGATCGGCCGCGCCGACGTGCTTGTCGAGAACTACAAGCTCGGCACCCTCGAGCGCTGGGGTTTTGGGCCGGACTGGATGGCTGTCAACGCGCCCCGGCTCGTGCATTGCTCGATCACGGGCTACGGCGAGACCGGGCCGAAAGCGGCGCTGCCGGGCTACGATTTCGTGCTGCAGGCCGAGAGCGGCCTCATGAGCATCACCGGGCCGGTCGACGGCGAGCCGATCAAATACGGAGTCGCCATCGTCGACATCGCCACGGGGCTCTACGCCACGATCGCCATCCTCGGCGCCCTCGCCTCGCGCACGGCCACCGGGCGCGGCCAGAAGGTGGCGGTCTCCCTGTTCGAGACCGGTCTGTCGCTGCTCGCCAACGTC
>DASQLE010000607.1:0-3514 GCA_035630175.1 Beijerinckiaceae bacterium | reverse complement strand
GACTCTTGGGGGGACGGCGCCCCGGAACGAGGTGCGTCAGTCATCGCGTGAGACCTCTCTGGCGAGCTTGATGGGATGATCACGCATTATGAACGCCCGTTACGGTTAGGCGTTCCAGACGCGCCCCAACATTCCGCGAGGAGCGCCCTTCATGCCCAACCGGAGGCGGAAGGCGGTTGCCTCGCCACGTGCAGCGTGAAGCGTTGCCGAGGTGTGGACGCGACATCGAGCGTGCGGCCATGGGCGCGGGCGATTTCGGCGGCTCCGTCGAGGCGCGCGTGAATGGCGGGAACAAACGATCGAGCGTAGCGACGCGCCGTTCTTTGCGAAGTCGGCCGCTTTCATGGTTCGGCCGGTGCGCAGATGCTGCGGCACGCGGCATTCTCGGGCGCTGAGGAACGGAAGCATTCATGTCGCCTTCGGATCAGCGGACGCATCGGCGGCGGAGCAAGGGACCTTCGCGCCGGCGGTGAGCTCTTGAGACGCTCGCCGGCGGCACGAGGCATCACGGATCGTAGCGGTTGACGCCGGGCGCCATGCGCTTGACTCGCTCCGAGGC
The DNA here is from genome assembly GCA_035630175.1 of Beijerinckiaceae bacterium. GTDB lineage: Bacteria > Pseudomonadota > Alphaproteobacteria > Rhizobiales > Beijerinckiaceae > JAJKJG01. Next base: position 2,955 of record DASQLE010000607.1, on the reverse strand, counting down.
TCATGTACGCGTCGATTTCCGAATCTTGGCTATGGAACGGAACCGCTAATGAATCCTGCGCTCATCGTGGTCGGCGCCGACAAGGGCGGCGTCGGCAAGACAACCGTGAGCCGCCTGCTGCTCGACTATCTCGCTTCCCGCAAGACGCCGGCGCGCGCCTTCGACGCCGAGCACCCGCGCGGCACGCTTGCGCGGTTTCATGGCGACACGACCGAGATCGTCGACCTGACGCAGACCGCCGATCAGATGAAGATCATCGACACGCTCGAGAATGCCGGGCCGAAGGTGAGCGTCCTCGACGTGCGCGCGGGACGGCTCGGGCCGACCCTCAAGGCGCTGGAGGACATCGGCTTCATCGACGCCGCCAACGAAGGCCAGTTCACCTTCTGCCTGTTCCACGTGCTCGGCCCGTCGGTGTCGTCCCTCGACGAGATCTCGATCATCGCGCCCTACATGGCCGACGCGCATTACTTCATGGTCAAGAACCACGTCAACGACACCACCTTCTTCGAATGGGATCCGGATACATACGCCAGCTATTTCGACGACGTGACGACGGCCGGCGACCTCTCGATCCCAAAGCTCAACGAGCTCGCCTACGAGCAGGTGGAGCTGTCCGGCGTGCCGTTCTCGGAGTTCATCGAGAACCGGACTGCCGAGGGCAAGCGCGCCGATCACTCCTTCGTGCTGCGCGGCTACGTGCGCACGTGGGTGCGGCAGGTCGAGCAGGAGTTCGACCGCGTCAAGCTGATGGACATCCTTTCACCGCGCAAGAAACGCCGGGCCTGAGACGCGGGCCCAGCCCGAGAATGCCGAAAAAGAATGCCCGAGCGTAGCCGAGAGTGAGATGTCCGATCACCCGTCGCCGGTCGATCTCGATCCGCGACCGGAAAGCCTGAAGCGCAGCACCTTCGTCTTTATCGTCTGCTCGCCGCTCGGACGCGTCGGCAAAACGCTCACGGCGCGCCTTCTGATGGACTACTACCTGTCGAGCGACCGCTTCCCGGTCGCCTTCGACACCAACCATTTCGAGCCCAGCCTCGCACCCGTCTTCCCGAACGAGACCAACATCGTCGACCTGACCTCGACGCGCGGCGAGATGGACCTGTTCGATCGCCTCGTCGAGCCGGACGAGGTGCCGAAGGTGGTCGACCTGTGGCACGTGTCCTACGACAAGTTCTTCCGCCACGCCCAGGAATTCGGCTTCGTCCAGGAAGCGTGGGCGCACGGCATCGAGCCGATCGTGGTCCTTCTCACGGACGAGCGCGAGCGCTTCGCCCAGGAGGTCAGGAGCCTCGCGGACCAGTGGCGCGGCGTGAAGATCGTGCTCGTCCACGACGAGGGGCTGACGCGGCTGCCGCATGAGAGGGTGTTCGGCAAGCCGTTCCGGCTCGCCCATCCGATCCTGGTCCTGCCGGAGCTCGACGTCGTGGTGCGGCGGGCGCTCGACCAGCCCAAGGTGCTGCTCGACCGCATCATCCGCGAGCCCTCGCCGGACACCTCCTTCGTCATCGCCTCCCGCGTTCGGGCCCTGCTCGCGCCCTTCTTCGATCAGTTCGAGAGCTTCGAGCGCAAGCTCGTCCTCGAGAACACGCGCTTCCTCGGCTAGCCGCAACCGTGTAGGACTCGCGCGAACGGACAAGCGATCGCGGGAGGGTTCATGATCAAGCGGCTTGCGCTCCTTGCCGGGATTTTGGCCGGGATCCTCGGCGTCGTGACCGCGCCGGCCGCGCCGGCGGCCGATTGGCCGAATCGCCCGATCCGTCTCGTCGTGCCGTATGCGGCGGGCGGGCAATCCGACGTCGTCGCGCGCGTCTTCGCCGAGGCGCTGAGCACCGCCTTCGGCCAGCAGTTCTTCATCGAGAACCAGGCCGGCGCCGGCGGCGCCATCGCGGCCAGGAACGTGGCCCGCGCCGAGCCGGACGGCTACACGCTGATGATCACCGGGTGGGGCACGCACGTGCTGGCGCCCGCCCTCAACAAGAACGCCGGTTTCGACCCGCTCGGCGAGTTCACGCATATCGCCTTCATCGGCGGCTCGCCGAACGCCTTCGTGGTGCATCCCTCGACCGGGGTGAAGACGTTCGACGCGTTCATGGCCTGGGTGAAATCGGCTCCCGGCGGGGTCGAATACGTGTCGCCCGGCCTCGGCTCGGGCGGCAATTCGGTGGCCGAGTATTTCGCCGCGAAAGCGGGCGTGAAGCTCGTGCACGTGCCGCACCGAGGCGGCGGCACGGCCATGGGCGACCTCATCGCCGGCCATACCAAGATGGGCAGCCTGACCTGGGCGACCGCCCGCGAGCAGGTCAAGGCGGGCACCGTCCTGCCGATCGCGGTCTCGTCCGCCGAGCGGCTGCCGGATTTTCCGGACATCCCGACCCTGAAGGAGCTCGGCCACCCCGATATCGTCACGACCACGTGGCTGTCCTTGTCCGGTCCGGCGGGCCTGCCGAAGGATATTGCCGACAGGCTCAACCGCGAGATGAACAAAGCCCTCGACAAGCCGCAGGTGCGCAAGCACCTCGAGGGCGACGCGTTCGAGATCAAGGCCATGAGCCCGGCGGAGGTAACGGCGCTCATGAAGGCCGAGATCGACAAGTGGGTGCCGGCCATGCGCGAGGCGCTGAGCATCAAGTAGCGGGCACCCTTCCCTGAGCACCCTCCCCCTCGGGGGAGGCGGAGTTCTATTCCGCCGTACTCCAGAACTTTGTTGTCCAACCCGGTCCGACCATCCCTTGATTTCTCAAGAGAAAACCTCAGCCACTGTCCCTTGTACTCCGCGCGCGGCCGCCTAAATCCAGCATGCATGTTGGGGCCCGTGTTGGGGCCGAACAGGAGGCCATAATGGCGCGATCCCTCAATCGTCTGTCGGCCAAGAAGGTCGAAAAGCTAGCGAAGCCCGGCCGTCATGCTGACGGCGGCGGCCTCTATCTCGCCATTTCAAAGTCTCGCCGG
>DASQLE010000606.1:0-4398 GCA_035630175.1 Beijerinckiaceae bacterium | reverse complement strand
GAGAAGGGCGGCGTCAAAGGCATGCTCGGCGTCGCCGAGGAGGTCTCCGACATCTCGCTCGCGTGCCGGCAGATCGGTCCGATCCGCTTCAAGGAGAAGTTCGAGCAAGGCTCGATCGTGTTCACCGAGCGCCGCTCGCTCGTCTTCAAGCGCATGCGCATCGTGCGCGGCTGCGACGCCAAGCGCAACGTCCTCGTCTACATGGTGTATTCGGACCGGCCGATCGAGGGTTCGCCCAAGAACTCGACCTCGAGCGTGCCGATCATGCCGTGGGGCACGAGCGAGGCCATCCCGAAATGCGGCGAGTGGTTGTCGTAACCCTTGCCCAAAGGGAGAGGTCGAGCGCCAAGCCCGAGAGCCGTGGGAGAAGGAGGTTTAATTCGCGCAGGTGATCGCGATGGGGGCAGCCGAGCGCTTCGACATCGCGATGTCCGTCGAGCCGGTCACCTCCTCGACGGCGCGGCCGAAGGTCTCGGCGCGGCTGAAACCCTGCGCTTCGCACCACGCGTCGGCGACGATCCGGCCGCATTCGGTGCCGCCGGTCAGGCAATCGGCGACGCCGTAGCCGTCGCTCGCCGGGATCACGAAGGTGGCGTTGACGATGTTCGCCCGCGTCGGGGCATTCGGCAGGACGATCAGGGACGCCGCAGCAAAGCCGAGCATGGAAAGGAAACCGGACAGGGCGATGGTGCGGCGCATCGTGAAATCCTCGTCAATGAAAAGCGTCGGCTCCACTGATTGGCCTTCGCCTTAAAGAAAGTCTTAAAAGGCCGGGGGTCGGCTACGCGGCACGCCACTGAAAGCCGCCTTGACGGATTCGCGGCGACCGGGCAAACACTCGGCCCATGACGGCCCCCCGGATTGGCGTGATCGCGATCATTTGTGGCTAGCGTACCACGCTGGCCGGAGCCGTCTCGTTCTCAATTTTCAGGATCGAAACAGCCCTCCGGCCGGCGGCCTGGAGTTCTTTCGATGGCGCCGAGCTTGCGGCTCTACAACACGCTGACGCGGACCAAGGAGGCGTTCCGCCCCCTCGATCCGGCCAACGTGCGCCTTTATGCCTGCGGCCCGACCGTCTACGACGACGCCCATATCGGCAATGCGCGGCCGATCATCGTGTTCGACTTGCTGTTCCGCGTGCTGCGCCATCTCTACGGGCCGGACCATGTCACCTACGTCCGCAACATCACGGACGTGGACGACAAGATCAACGCGCGCGCGGCGGAGCGCGGCATCTCGATCCGCGAACTGACCGAGGGCACCGCGCGCCGCTTCCACGACGACATCGCCGCCCTCGGCGTGCTGCCGCCGAATGTCGAGCCGCGCGCCACCGAGCACATCGATGAGATGAAGACGCTGATCGAGCGTCTCGTCGGCTCGGACCACGCCTATGTGGCCGAGGAGCACGTGCTGTTCGACGTGCCGTCCATGCCCGATTACGGCGCCCTGTCGAAGCGGCCCCTCGACGAAATGGAGGCGGGCGCCCGCGTCGACGTCGCGCCCTACAAGCGCTCGCCCCTCGATTTCGTGTTGTGGAAACCCTCGAAGCCCGGCGACCCGGCCTGGCCTTCGCCGGCGGGGATCGCGACACCGGGCCGTCCCGGCTGGCACATCGAATGCTCGGCCATGGCGTGGAAGCATCTCGGCGAGACCTTCGACATCCACGCCGGCGGCATCGACCTTGTCTTCCCGCACCACGAGAACGAGGTCGCGCAATCGCGCTGCTGCTTCGGCACGAAGACCATGGCCAATTACTGGCTGCACAACGGCTTCCTGCAGGTGGAGGGCGAGAAGATGGCCAAGTCCGCCGGCAACTTCGTCACGATCAGGGAGCTGCTGCGCACGGACACGTTCGGCGGGCGCTCATGGCCGGGCGAGGTGCTGCGCCTGGCGATGCTGCGCACGCACTACCGCCAGCCGATCGACTGGACGGTGCGGGCGCTCGAGGAGGCAGAGCAGACGCTTGCGGCCTGGACGTCCGTTCCCGCGTTCATGGAGGGGGGTGACGAAGCCATTTCGAACGAGGTTCTGGATGCTCTCGCCGACGACCTCAATACGCCGAGGGCGATTGCGGAGCTTCATGCCTTGGACCGCAGAGGCGATCTTGATGCACTCGCATCGAGCGTCCGCGCGCTCGGCTTCAGCACGGGAGTGCAGCGCGAGACGAGTGTCGCGCCCGAGCTGGCGAGCAAGGTCGAGAGCCTCATCTCGGTTCGCCGGGATGCCCGTGCCGCCAAGAACTGGGCCGAGTCCGACCGCATCCGCGACGAGCTCGCCGCCATGGGCATCGCCCTCAAGGACAACAAGGATGGCACCACCACCTGGGAGCCGGCGCGATGATGGCGCATCAGGTGCAGCGGCCGGCGCTGCGGCCGTTCCTGCCAGCCGACGCGCCCGTTCTCGCCGAGATCTTCCGGGCGAGCGTCGAGGAGCTGACGGGCGAGGATTACAGCGCGGCGCAGCAGGCGGCCTGGGTCTCGCTCGCCGACGATGTCGGCGCGTTCGGCGAGCGCCTCACTGGCGGCCTGACGCTGGTCGCGACTATCGGCGGCTCGACCGTCGGCTTCGCTGCGCTCAAAGGCGCCGATCATGTCGACCTCCTCTACGTGCATCCGGCAGCGGCCGGGCAGGGGGCCGGCACGCTTCTCACTGATGCGATCGAGAAGCTCGCCGCGGCCCGTGGCGCCACGCGCCTGACCGCCGATGTCAGCGACACGGCGCGAGCCTTTTTCGAGAAGCGGGGCTTCGTCGCGCAGCAGCGCAACACCGTGTCTGTCGGCGACGAATGGCTGGGCAACACGAGCATGGAAAAGCGCCTTGCGCCGGCAGCGGCAGGGAAGCGGCCGTCATGAGCGCGCGCGAGCGACTGTATCTGTTCGACACGACGCTGCGCGACGGCGCGCAGACGACCGGCGTCGATTTCTCGCTCGAGGACAAGCGCGTCGTCGCCGGGCTGCTCGACCGGCTCGGGATCGATTACGTCGAGGGCGGCTATCCGGGCGCCAACCCGCTCGACACCGAGTTCTTCGCCGAGAAGCGTACCACGAGCGCCAAGTTCACCGCCTTCGGCATGACCAAGCGGGCCGGGCGCTCGGCCGCCAACGATCCCGGCCTCGCTGGGCTGCTCGAGGCCCAGGCCGACGCCATCTGCTTCGTCGCCAAGGCCTCCGAGTATCAGGTCCGCGTCGCCCTCGAGACGACGCCGGAGGACAACCTCGAGGGCATCCGCGACAGCGTCGCGGCGGCGCTCGCACGCGGCCGCGAGGTGATCGTCGATTGCGAGCATTTCTTCGACGGCTACAAGGAGAATGCCGCTTACGCGCTCGCCTGCGCAACGGCAGCGTTCGTGGCCGGCGCACGCTGGGTCGTCCTGTGCGACACCAATGGCGGGACGCTGCCGCACGAGGTCGAGCGCATCGTCACCGACGTCGCGCGGCACGTGCCGGGCGACCGTCTCGGTATCCACGCCCATGACGATTGCGGCTGCGCCGTCGCCAATTCCCTCGCCGCCATCGAGGCCGGGGCGCGCCACGTCCAGGGCACGCTCAACGGCCTCGGCGAGCGCTGCGGCAATGCCAACCTCGTCACCCTCATCGGCACCCTCAAGCTGAAGAACGGTTACGGCGAACGCTTCCAGACCGGCATCTCCGACGATGCCCTCGGCACGCTGACGCAAGCCTCACGCGCCCTCGACGAGCTGCTCAACCGCGCGCCGGGCCGCCACGCACCCTTCGTCGGGGTCAGCGCCTTCGCCACCAAGGCCGGCATTCATGCCTCGGCGGTGCTGAAGGACCCGCGCACCTACGAGCATGTCGAGCCGGAACGGGTCGGCAACGCGCGCAAGCTCCTCGTCTCGGACCAGGGCGGCCGCTCCAACATCCTCGCCGAGGTGCGGCGAGCGGGCATCGCCCTCGACAAGGACGATCCGCGCATCGGGCGCGTGCTCGACGAGATCAAGCGCAAGGAGGCGGAAGGTTACGCCTTCGAGAGCGCCGACGCGTCGTTCTATCTGCTCGTCAAGCGCGTGCTCGGCGAGGTGCCGAGCTTCTTCGACGTGGAGCGCTTCAAGGTCAGCGTCGAGCGCCGCCACAACGCTCTCGGCCAGCTCGTCACCGTGGCCGAGGCCATCGTCAAGGTGAAGGTCGGCGACGAGGTGCTGATCTCGGCCGCTGAGGGCAACGGGCCCGTCAACGCGCTCGACCTCGCCCTGCGCAAGGATCTCGGCAAATACCGGGACTTGATCGGCGACCTCGAGCTGGTCGACTACAAGGTGCGCATCTATCAGGGCGGCTCCGACGCGGTGACGCGCGTGCTCATCGAATCGGGCGACAAGTCCGGCGCGCGCTGGACCACCATCGGTGTGTCGCCGAACATCATCGACGCCTCGTTCCAGGCGCT
>DASQLE010000605.1:0-2186 GCA_035630175.1 Beijerinckiaceae bacterium | reverse complement strand
GCCTCGATCTCGGCAGAGCGCCCGGACAGCTGCGCCGCCAGGATCTGCCGGGCCGCCTCGTCGAGCGCCGCCTTGTCGCGCTCCAAGGCCGCCTCGGCCTGATCGAGCCGCGCCTTGGCGGTGATGCCTCGCTGGAACAGGGTCTGCTGGCGCTGATACTCGTTGCGCGAAAGGTCGAGGGACGCGCGCGCACGCTCCTCTTGCGCGCGCAGCACGGCGACCTGCTCGGGCCGCTGCACCGCCGCTTTGATGTTGGCAAGCTGGGCCTCGGCCTGGCGATAGCGCGCCTCGGCTTCGTTGCGCTGCGCTCCCTGCACGGAGGCATCGAGCACGAACAGAAGCTGGCCCTCGGCGACGGCATCGCCGGCCTCGACGTCCTGACGCGCGATGCGGCCGCCTTCCTCCGGCGCCATGAAAACGAGATTGCCTTCGATGTAACCCTGGAATGCGGTCTCCGCGCCTCCCTCGGGGGTAAGATACCAGTAGGCGCCGCCCGCGACCGCCGCCGCGACCAGCACCGCGACGAGGAGGCGCACGGTTCTCATGCCGGCGGTCCCTTGAGGGCGCGCATGAGAAGCGCGACATGCGCCTCGAACATGTCTTCCACGTCGAGAGGCTCGATGTGCCCGAAGAGGTTCGTCCACACAAGAGCGAGCACGCCGGGCGCGATGGCAAGCTGCGGGAAGCGCGACAGCTCGTCGGACTGGAACTCGCCGCGCTCGACGGCGCGCTCCGAGACGCGGCGCAAGAGGCGCATGCCGCGGCTCAGGACCTCGCGGTGATAGACGGCGGCGATCTCGGGAAAGCGCCCGGCCTCGGACAGGATCAGGCCGACGATCTGCTTGCGTTGAGTGCCGAGCACCTCCTGGCGGAGAAAGGCGAACAGCATGCGCAGGGTCGCCTCGGCCGGCAGGTCGAGGGCCAGGATCTTCTGCTCGACCGTCTCGATGGGGACGGCAAGGCCGGCATGGACCATCGCCTCGAACAGGGCCTCCTTGGAGGCGACATACAGATAGATCGTTCCCTTGGCGACGCCGGCGCGCGCGGCCACATCCTCGAGCCGCGCGTCAGAAAAGCCCTTCTCGACGAACACGTCGAGCGCCGCGGCGAGAATTGCCTCGAGCTTCGCCTGGCGCTGCTCCTCGCTGCGCGCGCGGCTGATCGCGGGCTTGCGTTTAAGCCGGGTCGCCATGGGGCAACATCATCTGACTGACCGTCCAGTCATTAGCACGGCTTGGCGGTCGGGCCAAGCGGATTCGCGTTCGCCTGCCTCATCGATGACGCAGAACCGTTTGCGGCTGAGCCGGGATCGGAATATCGGGCGTTCGTCAGGCGCCGGCGCGGTTTTGGTGGGAGGAGCAGCGGCGCATGCGCGATCATCCGACCATGCCCGTTACCGACACCGACCTCGAGCGTGGCCTTGCCGGCCTCCGCGCGAACGCGGCCGGGTCGGAGGAGGGGGTGTTCGGGCCGGGCTCGGCGATCTGGCAGGTGGACCGCGAGGCGCTGGTCTTTCTCGGCGCAGGTCGTGCCCTCCTCATGCAGCTCGCGCAACCGTGGGTCGCGACCGCTATCGCCGAGCACTCGACGACGCTCGCCGATCCGATCGGGCGCTTTCATCGCACCTTCGAGATCGTCTTCACGCTCGTCTTCGGTTCGCTCGATGGGGCGCTCGCAGCGTCCCGGCGTCTGCACCGCCGCCACGCGGCGATCGCGGGCTCGATGCCGCACGCGCTCGGGCCATGGCTGAAGGGAGCGCCCTACCTCGCCAACGAGGTCTCGGCGCTGCTGTGGGTGCACGCAACCCTGGTCGACACAGCCATTGCCGCCTACGAGCTCGTCCTGCCGCCGCTCACGACTGAAGGGCGAGTTCGCTACTATGCGGACAGCCGCTTGCTGGGCACGTTGTTCGCCATCCCGCGCGAGGCGCAGCCACCCGATTGGCCGGCATTCGCACGCTATGTCGAGGAGGCGATCGCCTCGGATCGGCTCGCGGTTGGACCGGCGGCGCAAACGATCGGTGCGGGCGTGCTCGCGGGCGCCGGTCGCCTGCCGGTGCCCCGCTGGTATCGCGACGTGACCGCGGGGCTCTTGCCGGAGCGGCTACGCGCGCCTTTCGGGCTGGCCTTCGGCGCGGATGAGCGTCGGCGAGCCGAACGGGCGCTCGCTGTCATCCGCCGCGTCTA
>DASQLE010000604.1:0-4766 GCA_035630175.1 Beijerinckiaceae bacterium | reverse complement strand
TCCTTCGAGCCGACCGGCTCGCCGTCGAAGAGGGTCTCGCCCGCGTCCGGCGCGATGAGATGCATGAGCAGCCGCGCCGTCGTCGACTTGCCGCAGCCGGATTCGCCGACGACTCCGAGCGTCTCGCCTTTCACCACCTCGAAATCGACGCCGTCGACGGCGCGCACGACGGCGTCGGCGCGGCCGAGCACGGTCTTGCGGATGGCGAAGTGCTTCACGAGCCCGCGCACCCTGAGCAGGGGCTGGGCGGGACCGCCGCGGTCGCGCGCGACGAGGGCGGGAACGGCGCTCAATTCTTCACATCCATGGCCGAACGCAGCCCGTCCGAGAACAAGTTGAAGGAGATCGAGGTGATGAAGATGACGAGGCCGGGCAGGGCGGCGATCCAGGGCTGCACGTAGATGGCCGTGCGCAGCGTGTTCAACATGAGCCCCCATTCGGGTTCCGGCGGCCGCACGCCGAGGCCGAGGAAGGACAAGCCAGAGGCGAGGATCATGGAAACGGAGATGAGGCTCGTCGCGTAGACGAAGATCGGGCCGAGCACGTTGCCGAGAATATGCACGCGGATGATGGTCAGGCCGGAGGCGCCGGAGGCGCGCGCCGCCTCGACGAAGTCGCGCGAGCGTATCTGCGTCGTCACCGCCTCGGCGACGCGGGCGATCGGCGGGATGAAGACGATCGTCAGTGACAGGAGGGCGTTGCCGAACCCCGCCCCGAGGGCGCCCGACAGAGCGACGGCGAGCAGCACCGACGGGAAGGCGTAGAACACGTCGATGGTGCGCATGGCGAGCGTGTTGAGCCGCCCGCCGACATAGCCGGACAGGATGCCGATGGCGGAGCCGGTGAAAAAAGCGATCAGCACCGGCGTCACACCCATGAACAGCGACAAGCGGGCCCCGTAGATGAGGCGCGAGAGCATGTCGCGCCCGAGCTCGTCGGTGCCGAGCGGGAATCCCGGGGTGCCGATCGGCCGCAGCCGCCGCAGGCTCGACGCCCGGTAGGGATCGGCGGGCGCGATGTAGGGCGCCAGGATGGCGACGACGACGATCGCCAAGATGACGAGGCCGGCCCCCACCGCGACCGGGTCGCGGCGCAGGCGGCGGAAGACGCCGCTCCAGTAGCCGCCGCCGCGGACGACGGTCGGCGGCAGGATCGTGTTCTCGACCAGCGACGCCATCGGTCAGCTCCTCTCGATGCGCGGGTCGAGCGACGTCTGCACCACGTCGACGAGGAGGTTGAGCACGACGAAAAAGAAGGCGAGCACCAGGATCGTGCCCTGCAGGAGGGGCAGATCGCGCTGGAAGATGGCGGCGTTCAGGAGGAAGCCGGTGCCGGGCCAGGAGAACACGGTCTCGATGAGGATCGAGCCGCCGAGGAGATAGCCGAGCTGCAGGCCCATGACGGCGAGCGCGGTCGGCGCCGCGTTCTTGACCACATGCGCGAAGACGCCGCGATCGGTCAGGCCCTTGGCGCGCAGGCCGACGACGAATTCCTGGTTGAGGATGTCGGACACGAGCGCGCGCACCGTGCGCGCGATGATGCCCATCGGAATCACCGACATGGTGACGGCGGGCAGGATCATGTGACGCAGATGCTGCCAGTCCCACGCCCAATCCGACGAGCCCGTCGGTCCGGCGCCGGTCGGCGGCAGCCAGCCGAGCTCCGCCGAGAAGATGATCACCAGCACCATGCCGAGCCAGTAATGGGGCACGCTGACGCCGAGCACGGACAGGGCGGAGGCCGCCTTGTCGAGCCAGGAGCCGCGATAATAGCCGGCGACGAAGCCGAACAGGGAGCCGAAGAAGAAGCCGATGAGCGTGGCGAGCGCCGCGAGGACGAGCGTGTTGCCGACCGCCTTCATCACCTCCGCGGTGACGGAGCGGCCGCTCGCCAGCGAGGTGCCGAGATCCCCGTGCAGGGCCCGCCACAGCCAGATGCCGAACTGCTCCGGATAGGAGCGGTCGAAGCCGTAGAGCGCGGTCAGCATGCGCTGCATCTCGACCGAGGCGTCGGGAGGCAAAACCGAGATGAGCGGGTCGCCCGGCGCGATATGCACCAGGGCGAAGCAGACCAGCGATACGCCCAGAAGGATCGGGAGCGTGTAGACGAAACGCCGGGCGAGGTAGAGCAGCATGGCGCGGGCTCCCGCCCTGTCGCTCGGAGCCTGCGAGGCGGAGCGACAGGAGCGCTGTCGGCTACTCTACGGACATGGTGGCGATGTCGATGAACCAGCTCTGCGGCTGCACGACCCCCTTGACCTTCGGCGACAGGGCGCGCGGGCCGACGTCGTGGGCGATCCACACGAACGGCGCCTCCTCGACGATGCGCGCGTGCAGTCGCGCCAGGGCCTCGTCACGGGCCTTGTCCTCGAAGCTCGTGCGCGCGGTCTGGATCAGCTTGTCGAGTTCCTCGTTGCCGAAGAAGCCCCAATTGTTGGACACGGGCGGAAACGTCTTGGTCGAGACGAAGCGGACCATGGCGAAGAACGGGTCCATGGCCGCGAAGGAGACGTTGATCGCGTGGGCGCCGCGCGCCGACGCGTCCTTGGCGCCCTGGCGCCAATTGGTGAACAGCGTGTTCCACTCGATGACGTCGAGCTCGACGTCGAAGAAGCAGTCGCGCAGGTTCTGCTGCACGAACTCGTTCATCGGGATCGGCTGCATCTGTCCGGAGCCGGAGGCGGAGGTCTGCACCTTCACCTTGAGCAGTTTTGAAGCCGAGAAGCCGGCTTCCCCCATGAGCTTCTTGGCGGCGGCGGGATCGTATTTGATGTCGAATTTCGGGTTGCCCCACCAGGGATGGCCGGGACCGACCGTGCCTTTCGGCTCGGCCATGAAGCCGCCCAGCAACTCCTTCATCTCGGAGCGGTTGATGCACAGATTGGCGGCTTGGCGCACGCGCCGGTCGAGCCACGGCGAGCCCTCGACGAAGGACAATTGCCACGGCCACACATGCGGCTGCGCGTTCTGGTAGACGACGAAACCGCGTTGCTTGATCTGCGGCACGGCGTCGGGGGCGGGCGCCTCGATCCAATCGACCTGGCCGGACAGGAGGGCGGCCGTGCGCGCGTTCGCCTCGGGCAGGGGCAGCAGCACGAGGCGGTCGATCTTGGGCCGCCGCTTCTCGTCCCAATAGGTCGCGTTCTTGGCGAGCTCCAGGCGCTCCCGCGCGACGAAGCGCGTCACCCGGAACGGCCCGCTGCCGGACGGGTCGGCGGCGAATGCCGCCCAGGCCTGCTTGGCCCGCTCCGCCGCGTCCGTGACCGAAGCCGGCACGGCTTTCAGCTTCGCCTCCCAATGCGCCGGAGAGGCCATGAACAGGTTCGACAGGTTGATCGGCAGGAACGAGTCGGGCTCGGAGGTCGTCAGCTCGACGGTGGCGTCGTCGATCTTGCGGGCGGAGCGCAGCGTCGGCATGCGCGAGGCGGTGACGCCGACCTGGCTCGGATCGAAATGCGGCGCGCTCTTGTCGAGCACCTTCTGCACGTTCCACACGACCGCATCGGCGCCGAGATCCGAGCCGTCGTGGAATTTGACGCCGGGCCGAAGCTTGAACACCCATTTGGTCTTGTCGTTCGCGTCGGCCGTCCAGCTCGTCGCGAGGCCGGGGATCAGCACCGACGGCTCCTTCTCCTTGGAGAGGTCCCATTGCGTCAGGCTGTCGTAGATGGGGATGCCAGTGAAACGATTGCCCTCGAATCCCTGGTCCGGCTGGCCGAGCGTGCGCGGGATATCCGCGGCCGTCATGCCGACGCGCAGGGTCTTCTCCTGAGCCAGCGCGGGCAAGCCTGCGACCGAGCTCATCAAGAGAATGCCGAGTGAAGTGGCGATCGTCCTGTTCATAGCCTATCCCCTGTGGTGCGGTTGACCCCGTCTCTCAGCTCGCCTCAGCAATGGGCATGCCAGTTTCTGAAGCGAGGCTAGCAGGAATGTCGCCGGGTGTCTCCGGCAAGGAAAGACGGAGCGGTGCATGCGCATCCTTCTGATCAACCCGAACACCAGCCCGGAGCTGACCGAACGGATCGCCGGGCTCGCGCGGGCGTCGGTCGCCGGCGACGCCGCGATCGTGCCGGCGACGGGGCGGTTCGGAGCCCGCTACATCACGACGCGCGCGAGCGCGGCGATCGCCGCTCACGCCGCGCTCGACGCCTTTGCCGAGCACGGGGCCGGCTGCGATGCCGTCCTGCTGGCCTGCTTCGGCGATCCGGGCCTCGCCGCCCTCAAGGAATTGTCGCCGGTTCCGGTGGTCGGCATGGCGGAGGCGTCGTGCCATGAGGCCTGCCAGCGCGGACGGCGCTTCGCCATCGTCACGGGGGGACTCCTGTGGAAACCCATGCTCGAGGAATTCGTCGCCCAGCTCGGTTTGGCCGACAGGCTGGCGAGCGTGCGCTGCCTCCCGCAAACCGGCGGCGACATCGCGCGCGATCCCGACGGCAGCCTCGCCGCCCTCGCGGCGGAGTCCCGCGCGGCCGTCGAGGCGGACGGCGCCGACGTGGTCATCCTCGGCGGCGCCGGGCTCGCCGGGCTGGCAGTGCCCATCGCCGACAAGGTGCCGGTTCCGGTTCTCTGTTCCTTCGCGACGGCACTGCGCGCCGTGCTCGCGCTCGCCTCGCAGGGTCCCGACCAGCGAGAGCAGCGGAATCCCGCCCCGGCGCCGCCGACCGCTTCGATCGGCTTGTCTCCGCATCTCGCCGAGGCCTTGCAAGCGCGTTCGCCTTCGCGAGCCGGAGCATAAGGCGGGCTGCGCCGTCAGCCGGCTGCGTCGGG
>DASQLE010000603.1:0-2305 GCA_035630175.1 Beijerinckiaceae bacterium | reverse complement strand
ACCTTGTCGCGTTTCTTCCGCTTTGCCTGATCGGCTCGGCGGACGACGCGAGCGCCCAGCAGAGCGGCGCCAGCGGCATGACGTTCTTCATCACCAGCGCGGGATCGGGCAAGGGAGCCGATCTCGGCGGTCTCGCCGGGGCCGATCAGCAGTGCCAGACGCTCGCATCCGCCGCCGGTGCAGGCAATCGCACCTGGCGCGCCTATCTCAGCACCAGCGCCGCCGGCGGGCAGCCCGCCGTCAATGCCCGCGACCGCGTCGGCCGCGGTCCATGGGTGAACGCCAAGGGCATCCAGATCGCGCGCGATCTCGACGAGCTGCACCGCGACCCGAACATCAACAAGGAAACCGGATTGACGGAGAAGGGCGAGACGGTGAAGGGGCGCGGCGACCAGCCCAACACGCACGACATCCTGACCGGCTCGCAGCCGGACGGCACGGCCTTCGCGGGCGCCGACGACATGACCTGCGGCAACTGGACCAGGAGCGGCACCGAGGGCGCCGCCATGGTCGGCCATCACGACCGCATGGGCCTCGATGACAAGCCGCCGGCGAAATCCTGGAACTCCTCGCATCCGAGCCGCGGCGGGTGCAGCCAGGATGCCCTGCGCGGAACCGGCGGCGCCGGCTTCTTGTATTGCTTCGCCGCGAATTGACGGGGCGGCGTCAGGGGTCCGAAAACGACAAGGGCCGCCTCTTGGCGGCCCGGTCAGCACGTTGAAGGAAGCCGGCGCTCAGTAGCGGAGCGCGGCGCGGGCCTCCTGAAGCTGCACGATGGTGGCGTTGGCGGCGTCCTGGAAGGCTCCGTCGTGGCTGGCGTCGCGCTGCATCTCCACGTGCAGGATTTCCTGGTCGATGCTTTCTGGCGTCAGCTCCGTCGAGTCGAGGGCGCGCTCGGCCAGGACGATGACCCCGTCGGCATTGATCTCGGCGAAGCCGCCGCGCACGAGCACGCGGGTGCCGTGGTTCTGCCGGTCGGTGACCACCACGAAACCGGTCTTCAGGCTCGTCATGACCGGCGCGTGGCCGGGCAGCACGGTCATGTCGCCCTCAGTGCCGGGCAGCATGACCGCCTCGACCTCGCCCGAATAGAGCACGCGCTCGGGCGCGACGAGCTCGAAGTGAAAGGTTGTCATGTTATCCCACTCTCGTCATCCCGGCCGACCGAAGGGAGAGCCGGGATCTCAGGCCGCAGAGCGCGCCCTGTCCTGAACGAGATCCCGGATCGCGGCTCCGCCGCGTCCGGGATGACGCTCTTTGCGTTTACGCCGCTTCCGCCGCGAGGCGCTGCGCCTTCTCGACCGCTTCCTCGATGGTGCCGACCATGTAGAAGGCCGGCTCCGGCAAGTGGTCGTATTGGCCCTCGACGAGGCCCTTGAAGCCTTTGATGGTGTCCTCGAGGGCGACGAGCTTGCCGGGCGAGCCGGTGAACACTTCCGCGACGAAGAACGGTTGGCTGAGGAAGCGCTCGATCTTGCGGGCGCGCGCCACCGTCAGCTTGTCCTCTTCCGAGAGCTCGTCCATGCCGAGAATGGCGATGATGTCTTGCAAAGCCTTGTAGCGCTGCAGGGTCTGCTGCACCTGGCGGGCGACCGCGTAATGTTCCTCGCCGACGATGGCGGCGGAGAGCATGCGCGAGGTCGAGTCGAGCGGATCGACGGCCGGATAGATGCCCTTCTCGGCGATCGAGCGCGACAGCACCGTAGTGGCGTCGAGATGGGCGAAGGAGGTAGCCGGCGCCGGATCGGTGAGGTCGTCGGCCGGCACGTAGATGGCCTGCACCGAGGTGATCGACCCCTTGTTGGTGGTGGTGATGCGCTCCTGCAGATTGCCCATGTCGGTGGCGAGCGTCGGCTGATAGCCGACCGCCGAGGGAATGCGGCCGAGCAGCGCCGACACTTCCGAGCCGGCTTGCGTGAAGCGGAAGATGTTGTCGACGAAGAACAGCACGTCCTGGCCCTGGTCGCGGAAATGCTCGGCGACGGTGAGGCCCGTCAGGCCGACGCGCGCGCGGGCGCCGGGCGGCTCGTTCATCTGGCCGTAGACGAGGGCGCATTTCGAGCCCTCGCCGCCGCCCTTCTTGTTGACGCCGGATTCGATCATCTCGTGATAGAGGTCGTTGCCCTCGCGCGTGCGCTCGCCGACGCCGGCGAACACCGAATAACCGCCATGCGCCTTGGCGATGTTGTTGATGAGCTCCATGATGAGCACGGTCTTGCCGACGCCGGCGCCGCCGAACAGGCCGATCTTGCCGCCCTTCGCGTACGGCGCGAGGAGATCGACGACCTTGATGCCCGTGACGAGG
>DASQLE010000602.1:0-2190 GCA_035630175.1 Beijerinckiaceae bacterium | reverse complement strand
GCCATGATCCGGATCGTCAGTTGCGTAACCGGTGTCAGCCATGGGTACCTCGCGTACCGGGGCCGCCGGCGCCGCCTCCCGGATCCAGGTCTCGCGTACCGGGCGGGCCGCGCCGTCGCCTCGGGTGGGGCGTTCTCCCCTTCCCGTCGATCAGATCATCCTCGGCGATTGCGTCGCCGCGCTCGAGCGCCTGCCGGCCGAGAGCGTCGACCTCGTCTTCGCCGATCCGCCCTATAACCTGCAGCTCGAGAGCGCGCTGACGCGCCCCGATCAGAGCGTCGTCGACGCGGTCGACGACGATTGGGACAAGTTCGCGAGCTTTGCCGATTACGACGCGTTCACGCGCGCCTGGCTCCTGCAGTGCCGGCGCGTGATGAAGAAGAACGCCACCCTGTGGGTGATCGGCTCCTACCACAACATCTTCCGGGTCGGCGCGACGCTCCAGGACCTCGATTTCTGGATCCTGAACGACATCGTCTGGCGCAAGGCCAACCCGATGCCGAACTTTCGCGGCCGCCGCTTCACCAACGCGCACGAAACCCTGATCTGGGCGTCGAAGAGCGCCGCGGCGAAGAGCTACACCTTCCATTACGAAGCGCTCAAATCCGCCAATGAAGACCTGCAGATGCGCTCGGACTGGTTCATCCCGCTGTGCACGGGCGAGGAGCGGCTGAAGGATGCGAACGGCCGCAAGACGCACCCGACGCAGAAGCCCGAGACGCTTCTCGCCCGCGTGCTCCTGTCCGCCTCGAATCCCGGCGACGTCGTGCTCGATCCCTTCTTCGGCACGGGCACGACCGGCGCCGTCGCCAAGCGGCTCGGCCGTCACTTCATCGGTCTCGAGCGCGATCCGACCTATGCGGAGGCGGCGCGGGCGCGCATCGCCGCCGTCGAGCCGCTGACCGAGGGCGCCTGCGCGGCGCCGCCGGTCAAGCGCGCCGAGCCGCGCGTGCCCTTCCTGTCGATGATCGAGGGCGGCTACGTGAAGCCCGGCGAGATTCTGGTCGACGAGCGGCGCCGGCACAAGGCGCTGGTCCGCGCCGACGGCACCCTCGCGCTCGGGCCGGCGATCGGCTCGATCCACAAGATCGGCGCCCTCGCGCAGGGTCTTCCCGCCTGCAACGGCTGGACCTTTTGGCACGCCGAACGCAAGGGCCGGCTGGTCGTCATCGATACCTTCCGGGCGGAGGTGCGGGCCGGCCTCAACGGGTCGGCCTGAGGTGGCGCACCGTCATGGTCGGGCTTGACCCGACCATCTCATGACGAGAGGGCGCTTACACGTCCTGAGGTCCTCGGGTCTCCGCATTCGCTCCGCCCGAGGATGACGCGCGTGCGTCGAGCGCGTGAGCCAGCACCTTCTTCATGACGTTCGGCAGCGCCTCCTCGGCGAGGGCGGCGCGCGGCGTCCAGCGCATGCCGGCGGGCGCGGCCGTTTCCATCGCGGCGGCGCCGGCGAACACCGTCAGTTCGAGCGTGAAATGCGTGAAAGTGTGCCGGACGATTCCGGTGAGCCGCCGCCACTCCGCGGGGACGGGCGCGTCGGCGCCCGCACCGTCGGGATCGTAATCCGCCGCCCAGGCGCTTGTCGGCGGCTCGGTCATGCCGCCGAGGAGACCCTTGGCGGGCCGGGTGCGCAGGAGAATCGCGGCGTCGGCGCGAATCGCCACGAAGGCGGCCCCGCGCCGCAGCGCCCCTTCCGTCTTCGCCGGCTTGCGCGGAAAGCTCTCTTGCAAGCCGGCGGCGCGGGCGCCGCACGGCTCCCTCCACGGGCATAGCGCGCAAGCCGGCCGCCTCGGCGTGCACAGGGTGGCGCCGAGGTCCATCAAGGCTTGCGCGAAATCGCCCGGCCGGTCCGTCGGGACGAGCGATTCGGTGAGCGCCTTGATGGCCGCCTTGGCGGCCGGCAGCGGCTCCTCGACGAGAAAGAGGCGCGAAACGACCCGCTCGACATTGCCGTCGACGGCGGCGGCCGGCCGGTTGAAGGCGATGGCGGCAATCGCCGCCGCCGTGTAGGCACCGATACCGGGCAGCTTGCGGAGCTCCGCCTCAGTCTCCGGAAAGCGGCCGCCGTGCAGGGCCGCCAAAACCTGTGCACAGGCGTGGAGATTGCGCGCCCGCGAGTAATAGCCGAGGCCGGCCCAGGCCTGCATGACGGCCTCGACCGGCGCGCTCGCCAACCTCTCGAGGGTC
>DASQLE010000601.1:0-2245 GCA_035630175.1 Beijerinckiaceae bacterium | reverse complement strand
CGCCGCGCTGCACGGCTTCACGGACGATGCTTCGGGCTCAAAGCTCCCGGCCGAGGACGGGCCCTGGCGCCTCGTGCGCACGGTCGATCCGGGTCTCGGCTGGGCCGGCCCCATCGACCTCTCGGCGGTCGAGGCGGGCGTTCGCGTCAACGGCTTCTTCCTCTTCGAGAGCGATGCGCCGCTCCATTTCGACGACACCCCGCACCGGGCGAAGGACTTCATGTAACGCGCTCGCGATCGCTGTCGCCCTCACGGCTGTACGATCATCGCGCTCGCCTTCGTCGCTCATGAGGATTTGAACGCCTCCGGGAGCGATCACCCGCCCGATGATCGGGGGGCGCTTGTAGCTTTTCGCGGCCTCGTCATAGACTGGCGAAAAAGGCAACGTGCGCGGCAGACGTCTGCGCCGACAGGGAGAGAACGCGAATGAGCATCGGTAAGAGACTTCGTGCGTCCGCGGGCCTCGGCCTCGCGCTGGCGGCCCTTGCGGGCGGAGCTGCGGTCGCGCAAGGGGCGATGAAGAACATCACCTACGTGCAGCCGAACCCGTCGGCCATCAACTCCTTCCCGGTCTACGTCGCCATCGGCGAGGGCTACTTCAAGGATGAGGGCCTCTCCGTGCGCACGGAGACCGTCGACGGCTCGGCGCCGGTGCTGCAGGCCCTCGCGGCCGGGCAGGCGCAAATCGGCCGCCCGGGCCCGGCGCCGGTGCTCAACGCCCGCGCCCGCGGCGTCGACGTGGTGTTCCTCTACAACTCGCTGCCGAAGAGCTCGTTCGGCATCACGGTGAAGCGCGACGATCCCTACAAGAGCGTCACCGACCTCAAGGGCAAGACGATCGGCACCGGCACCCGCGACGGCGCCGAGGTCGGCTTCGCCCGCGCCATCCTCAACGACGCCGGCATGCAGGAGGGCAAGGACTTCACCTTCATCCCGGTCGGCGACGGCGGCCCCGCCACCGCGGGCTTCCTGCGCGGCGACATCCAGGCCTATGTCGCGGCGACCTCGGACGCCGCCATCCTCAACGCCCGCGGCGTGCCCGTGCGCGATATCACGCCGGACAAGTTCCAGTCCTATTTCGGCAACGGCTACGCGGCCCTGCGCGAGTATATCGAGAAGAACCCGGACGTGATCGAGGGGTTCGGACGCGCCCTGGTGCGGGCGTCCAAGTTCACCGTCGACCCGAAGAACCGCGAGACGGTGCTGAAGCATCTCGCCGCCGGCAACCCGCAGGAGATCGAGGACAAGAAGTTCGCCAATGCCCTGCTCGACGCTGTGCTGGCCAAGGCGCAGCCGACAGACCTGTCGAAGGGCTGGGGCTATCAGCCGCCGCAGGATTGGGAGAACTGGCACAAGGCGCTGCTCGCCACCGGCGACCTCAAGCAGCCTCTGCCCAATATCGAGGCCGCCTACACCAACAAGTTCGTCGAGGCCTGGAACAAAACCAAATGAGCGCGGCGGCCACCGCGCTAGTGCCGGCCGCGCTCGAGGCGCGGCCGGTCTACGAGCTGCGCGGCGTCAGCAAGACCTTCGCGCGCCGCAACGTCCACGCCCTCGACAAGGTCGACCTGACCCTGCGCGAGGGCGAGTTCGCCTCGGTGATCGGCGCCAGCGGCTGCGGCAAGTCCACGCTGTTGAAAATCATGGCGGGGCTGTTGCCGCCGTCCTCGGGCAGCGTCGTGCTGGCGGGGAAGCCGGTGACGGGGCCGCGGCGCGACATCGGCATGATGTTCCAGCAGGCGACGCTGTTCCCGTGGCGCACGACCATCGAGAACGTCGTGCTGCCGATCGAGATCCGCGACGGCCGCGCGGCGGCGCGCGCCAAGCACGACGCGGCGCGCGCATTGCTCGACCTCGTCGGCCTCAAGGGATTCGGGACCGTCTTCCCGAACGAATTGTCCGGCGGCATGGCGCAGCGCGCCGCCATCTGCCGCATGCTCATCACCGAGCCGACCGTGCTGCTCCTCGACGAGCCGTTCAGCGCCCTCGACGAGCTGACGCGCGACTTCATGAATATGGAGCTGCAGCGCATCTGCACGGCGCAGCGCGCCACCGCCTTCCTGGTGACGCACTCGATCGCCGAGGCCGTCATCCTGTCCGACGTGGTCTATGTCATGTCGCCGCGGCCGGGCCGTTTCGTCGAGGCGGTCGCGATCGACCTGCCGCGCCCGCGCACGCTGGAGATGATCACGAGCCCGCGATTCGGCGCTTTCGTCGACCGCATCCGCGGCCATCTCGACCGGGG
>DASQLE010000600.1:0-3988 GCA_035630175.1 Beijerinckiaceae bacterium | reverse complement strand
GAGCTGGTCATCGTCGAGGCTGCACAGCGCCTGTAGCTGGCGCCGCTGCTCCAGCCAGCGGTCCATGGCTTGCACCGCGCGCGCCACGGCGCCCAGGGGGCCACCGGCCTGGTGTGCCGGCACCGGCAAACGCGCGGGAATGCTGTCGAGGTGGGCCAACATTTCTCATGGCTCCTTGTATCGAGGAGCCAGTCTGATAGGCTTCAATCAGCCTTTACCGCAAAGCATGCTTTCTCGCGTATGCCATAGTTTTCCTCATGAGGTTTGGCGTGCTGAGACGCCTTCCGCCGCTCAATGCCCTCAAGGCTTTCGAGGCCGCGGCGCGGCACGAGAGCTTTACGCGCGCGGCGGAGGAGCTGTGCGTGACGCAGGGAGCGGTGAGCCACCAGGTCAAGGCGCTCGAGACGGAACTCGGCCTCAAGCTTTTCACGCGCGAGAGGCAAGGCCTCGTCATCACCGAGCAGGGGCGTGAATATCTCGCTGTCCTGCGCGATGCGCTCGACCGCATCGCGCTCGGCACCGAACGCCTCAGGCAGCGTCAGACGTCGGGCGCGCTCACAGTCAGCACGTCGCCCGATTTTGCCGCCAAATGGCTGGTCAACCGGCTTGGCCGCTTCTCCGAAGCGCATCCCGAGATCGACCTCAGGATCTCGGCCACCATGCATCACGTCGATTTCGCCCGCGAGGATGTCGATGTCGCCGTGCGCCACGGCGACGGCCGCTGGCCGGGGCTCGACGCGCGGCGCCTCGCGCCCGAGCAACTCTTCCCGGTCTGCAGCCCCAAGCTTCTGGCCGGCGCCCGCGCCATCCGCGCACCTGCCGACATCCTCAAGCACCCGCTGCTGCATCTCGACGATTGGACCAACTGGTCGCGCTGGCTCGAGGCTGTCGGCATCACCGACGCCGATGCCATGCACGGTCCCGTCCTCAACCGCGCCAGTATCCTCATCGACGCCGCCATCGACGGGCAAGGCGTCGCCCTGGCGCGCACGACGCTGGCGGCGTCGGACCTGATCAGCGGCCGACTGGTGCAGCCCTTCGCCACCACCCTCAGGCTGTCGAAGTGCTACTGGATCGTCTGCACCAAGGCGACGGCATCCCTGCCGAAGATCGCGGCGTTCCGCGACTGGCTGGTCGTGGAGGCCGCTGACGATGCAGCCCGGCTCAAGGCGCTGTCGGGGAGGGCGGTTGCGATGTAGGGCCGATCATTGCATCGGCTTGACGGCGGGGCCGCGTGCGAAAATGCCGGGTGGCGCGGTCCGGGACGGCCTGAGCGCCGGCGGCGCTCAGGTCACCTCGAACCAGGTCCAGAGCCCGGTGTCGAAGCGCTCCAGCACGGTCGAGGAGATCGCCCATTTGCCGGGGTTGCCGGCCACGAAGGCGAGCGGCAGGGTGCGGCCCTCCGGCACCTGCAGGGTGTCGAGCCAGTACGGCTCCCAGCCGTCATCGGCGACGTGCAGGAGGCGGAATGCGTGGCCGTGCACGTGCAGCGGCTGCGGCGCCGGCGTCTGGTTCCTGACGGTGATGACGACGGGCGTGCCGCGCTTCACCCGGAGGAGCGGTGCGCCGCCGGCCGAGCCGGCAGCGCCGTTGATCGTCCAGACCCTCTGCGGGTCGCCGGTGTAGGTGGGCGCGGCGCCCGGCGCGGCGCGGGCGCCTCCGGCGATGACGAGCTCCTTGCGCGTGGCATTCTGCAGGCGGATTTGCGCCGGCAGCTGGCGATTGGGGGCAAGGCCGGCGGCGGCGCCGGCCGGGCGGCGCGCTGGCTCGCCCTCCGTGGCGAAAGCGACGAGGGGCACGCCGGCGCCGATCAGCGCCGTGATGCGGCCGCTCGCTCCCGCCTCGCCCGGCAGATCGAGGATGAGGTCGTAGCGGTTACCGGGCGCGAAGGGCAGGGTGGAGCGCAGGGGCTCAAAGCCGTCGACCGGCTGCCCATCGACCGCTGCCACGAAGGGGCGGAGATCGTCGAAGCGGATGGCGAAGGCGCGCGCGTTGCAGGCATTGGCGAGGCGCAGGCGCAAGCGCGCGCCAGGCGCCGCCGTGACGGCATGCGGCACGCCGTGGCCGTTCACCGTGAGCCAGTTGCCGAGCCGCCCTCCCGTCGCCGCTTCGAGCGGGTCGCCGAAGGGGGCAAGGGCCGCATCCTCGCCGAGGCGCCAGTCGTCGACCACGAGGGCGAGGTCCTGGTCGACCGCCGGCGGCTCGCGCTCCTCGACGACGAGCAGCCCCGACAGGCCGCGCTCGGCCGGCTCGCCGCTGCCGCCGACGACGAGCGGGCGGATGAGGAAGGTTCCGGGATCGGGCGGCGTGAAGCGGTAGTCGAAGGTTCCGCCCGGCGGCGCCGGCGCCTGCGTCAGCCCGCCGACCCCGTCCATCGCGTTGATATTGCGCACCCCGTGCCAATGAAGGGCGAGCGGCCGCGGGGTCCCGTTGACCAGCCGCACGCGCAGCTCGTCGCCGTGCCGGATGCGGACCACCGGACCCGGCAGCGTCCCGTCGAAGGCCCACACTTCTGTCTCCGGCGCCGGTTCCGGCCGAAGGCGCAGGCGGGCGGGCGCGGCCGCGAGCACGCGCCAGTCGCCGTCCTGCTTCACCGCCGGCGGCACGCCGCTCGACGCGGCGGCCGGCCGCTCGCCGAGGTTGGCGAGCGAGGCGGCGAGGCCGAGCGTCACGGCGCGGCGGGTCGGATGCGTCGGGCGTGGCGAGATCATAAAAGCGTGGAGAACGGGGGCATCGGGCTCATCGGCGATCGTGCCAGGCATACAGGAACGAGGGCTCCCCGGCGATAGCCGCCGTGCGGGAAGGGCGCGTTGACTCAACGACGTCGCCATCCTGTGGCCGCCGAGCCGCCGGCTAATCGTGGTGGCTAGCGATCTCACCGAGAGCACCGCGCTGCTCGAGGCCCGCAACACCGCCCTGGCGGCGGTCGGTCGCGCCGTGACCCTGGTGGTCGGGTGAGATCGGCGCCCGCCCGGCCAACTTTTTTGGTGCATCCGAATCCGGCCATGCTATAGAGCCGCGCCCGGAGGCGGGCGCGCGGCGCCTCGTCCGCGCGGGCGTGGCGGAACTGGTAGACGCGCTGGATTTAGGTTCCAGTGACGAAAGTCGTGGGGGTTCGAGCCCCTCCGCCCGCACCACGGCCGCCGGCATCGTTGCATCGCTCGGACAAGGGCAAAAGCCGATTCGGGCGAGCCGTCGTTGCCAAGCGTTGCATTCAATGAAGTGGAAGTGATCCGACCATGCAGGTGACGGAAACCCTGTCCCAGGGCCTCAAGCGCGAGTTCAAGGTGGTGCTGCCGGCGACCGAGCTGGAGGAGCGCCTGACCAGCGAGCTTGCTACCCTCAAGGACCGCGTGCGCATCAATGGCTTTCGGCCCGGCAAGGTGCCGGTGCAGCACCTGCGCCGCCTTTACGGCCGCTCGGTCATGGCCGATGTCGTGCAGAACGCCGTCAACGAGGCCAACCGCAAGATCGTCGACGAGAACAAGCTCAAGCTCGCCCTCGATCCGCAGATTCAGTTCCCGGAGAACAAGGACGAGGTCGAGCGGGCCATGGACGCCAAGGCCGAACTCGCCTTCACGGTCGCCCTGGAGGTGCTGCCGAGCTTCGAGCTCGCCGACCTGTCCGACGTTTCCGTGAAGAAGCTGACTGCGGGGGTGTCCGACGCCGAGGTCCAGGAAGCGCTCGAGCGCATGGCCAAGCAGAACAGCGCCTTCGCGGCGAAGGGCGAGGGGGCCGAGGCCGCCGCCCGCGACCGGCTCGTCATCGACTTCGTCGGCACGATCGACGGCGAGCCGTTCGAGGGCGGCACCGGCGACGGCGTCCAGCTCGAGCTCGGCTCCGGCTCCTTCATTCCCGGATTCGAGGACCAGCTTGTGGGCGCCAAAGCCGGCGATGCGCGCGAGGTCCGGGTCGCCTTCCCGGCCGACTACCAGGCGCAGCACCTCGCCGGCAAGGACGCCGTCTTCGACGTGACCGTCAAGGAGGT
>DASQLE010000599.1:0-8494 GCA_035630175.1 Beijerinckiaceae bacterium | reverse complement strand
GACAGGACCGTCTCGGCCTCCGCCGGGCTTCGCGCCCGCCAGAAACGGACAATGCCGACTTCGCCGAGGGAGCGCCGTTTCTTGCGCATCTTCTTGCGCGTCTCGCCACTGAAGGAGCGGGTCAGCATGCCCTCGGCGTCGCTGCCGAGCGCCAGCCTGTAGCCGACATCGACGCTCGCCGAGCCGCCGAAAGCGGCCAGCGGATTGGCTTCGCCCCGCCACGACAGCGGCTGGTTGCGCAACACGAAGCAATCGACCCCGAGGCTGTCGCGGCCGGCTGCGACGAGCAGCTCCTGCAATCGGCTCGCAGGGAGTCGCGACGACAGACCTGGCGCCATGAGCGGCAGGTGGAAATTGGCCTGCTTGCCGCCGACGATCGAGGCGATCGTCACGCCGTGCTGCCGCCGCACGGCCAGCGGCAGGAGGAGAAGCGGGCTGTCGTCGCCGCCGCGGAGCAGGAGCACCTGCATCCGGAAGCCCTCGGCTGCGGCGAGAGCCGCGGCGAAGGACTGCACCCAGTCGAAGCGTTGATAGGGCGAACAGATTCCCTCGTCCTGGAACGCCCGCCACAAGCTCTCGAGGGCCGGTCCTCCCTCGACGACCTCGAAGCCTCGCTCGCCCGCCCGCTCGGAGCGACCGGCGGCCGGGGGCTTTTCGGACTCGGCTGTCGGAAGGGGTTCTGCGAGATTCATCGCGCACATCTAACAGGACGCAGCGCCCTTTACACGCGCCGGCCCACGGTCAAGTAAACGATCTCGTTCGGCTGCTGCGGAAAGCCCGTGCCCCTCCTGTCTCGCCATAGCTTGTTTGCGGCCGGGTTCCGCATGCTGGCGGCCGCCCGCACTGACCGCTGGCTCGGTCCCCTGACGCGCGGCCGCGGCGTGATTCTCACCTTCCACCATGTCCGCCCGGCCGCCTTCGGCGCGTTCGCGCCGAACCGCCTCCTCGAGATCACGCCCGGCTTCCTCGACGCGACCGTGCGGACGCTGCGCGCCGAGGGATTTGACATCGTGCCGCTCGACGAGGTGCCGTCCCGTCTCGCCGCGCCGGGCGCGAAACCGTTCGCGGCCCTGACCTTCGACGACGGCTATCGTGACAACGTGGAGCACGCGGCCCCGATTCTTCGTCGCCACGCGGCTCCCTGGACGCTGTTCGTGACCACGGATTTCGCGGAAGGCAGGGGACGCTTGTGGTGGCTCGAGCTCGAGCGCGCGATCGCGCGGCTCGAACGGGTCGGCCTCACCGTCGGCGGGGAGGCGCTCGACCTGCCGAGCCGGACCGCCGCCGAGAAGCGGAACGCTTTCGCGGCAATCTATTGGCGCCTGCGCGCCGGGCCGGAAGACGTTCTGCTCGCCACCATCGCCCGGCTGGCGGAGAGCGCGGGAGGCGTGCCGGAGGAAATGGTGCGGAGCTTGTGCCTCGGCTGGGACGAGATCGCCGAGCTGGCCCGGGATCCGGCCGTCGCGGTCGGCGCCCATACCGTGACCCATCCGATGCTGGCCAAGCATGATGAGGCGCGCGCCCGTCGCGAGATCGCGGACGGCAAGGCGATCGTCGAGGCGAAGCTCGGGCGGCCCGTGCGCCATCTCGCCTACCCGGTCGGCGACCCCACATCGGCCGGCCCGCGCGAATTCCGGCTGGCCCGAGAGGCGGGTTTCGCGACAGCGGTGACGACGCGGCCCGGCCACGTCTTCACCGCCCATGCCCAACACCTGCACGCCCTGCCGCGCATCTCGGTCAACGGCCTTTTCCAGAGCGAAGCGGCGTTGAAGAGCCTTTTGTCCGGGGTGCCTTTTCTGGCCGTCAACCGCGGCCGCCGGGTGAACGTGACTTAAGCTTCAGCGGACGGGTTTCGCGCCGCGCGCCGCGCCGGCTTCGCCGCGGCCGCTCACCACGTCGAACGTCGCCGCCTGGCGGCCGTTGCGGCGGAGCACGGGCGCGCGGCGTGCGCTACGCGCCGCCGGAGCATCAGGCTCGTCGGCGGTCGCGCGGGCTGTGCGCTCGCCGCGCTTCGGCCCGAACGAGGCGAGGCAGCGGTTGTAGGCGAGGTCGTTGCGGATGCCCTCGCAATCGGACGGCGCGGCCGGCTGCGCCGCCGCGGCCGACGGGCCGAGCAGCAGCGCGCCGATCAGGAGATGCCTCATGCGTCGAGGTTCCGTCATGCCCCGTCCGGGTCGGGCCGCGCCATCCAGCGGATGAGCGGCATCAGCGGCACGATCCAGGCGAGGCCGAGCACCATATAGGCGAAGGCCTGCAAGAGCTTCGGCGCGTCGAGGATGCGGCTCTCGGCGAGCGCCATGGCGAGCGGTCCGTAGACCGTGACGAAGCCGATGAGGGCGAGCGTTCCGACGAGTTGGCGCGTGCGGCGGGGCATAAACCGATCCGGGCGGGTGCGGCGTCGGCATTCATTGCCGGTCGCGCGCGGGCCGGCTATCTCTCCGGCAATTGCGGCAGAGCAAGGGCCGGCCCGGCAGCTCCCCATGAATTCCGCCTTCGCACAGGCCGTCGACGCTGCGCCTCAGGCCCCTGGCCGTCCCGCCGTCCGGGCGTGGCTGATCGCGCTCGCGGTGCTCGTGCTGGCCATGGTGGCGCTCGGCGGCGCCACCCGGCTCACCGGCTCGGGGCTATCGATCACCGAATGGCGGCCCGTGACCGGCGCGATCCCGCCGCTCAGCCACGAGGCCTGGCTCGCCGAGTTCGCCAAATACCGGCAGATCCCGCAATACGAGCTTCTCAACCGCGGCATGACCCTCGACGCGTTCAAGGTGATCTACTGGTGGGAATGGAGCCACCGTCAGCTCGGGCGCCTGATCGGCCTCGCTTTTTTCGCACCGCTCGTCTGGTTCTGGACGACCGGCGCGGTGCGCGGCCGACTGGTTCTGGCTCTCCTTGGGCTCGGCGTTCTCGGCGGCCTGCAGGGAGCCGTCGGTTGGATCATGGTCGCGTCCGGGCTCGAGCCCGGCATGACCGCGGTGGCGCCGATCCGGCTGACCTTGCACCTCATCCTCGCGAGCCTCGTCCTGGCCGCGCTCACCTGGCTCGCCGTCGGCCTCGATCGGCCCGACCCTCCGCCGGGGGAGGGCCCGACGAGCGCGTCCGTGCGGCGCGGCGCCTTTTGTCTCGCCGCCCTCGTCCTCGTGCAGATCGCGCTCGGCGGCCTCGTCGCCGGCTCGCGAGCGGGGCTGACCTACAATACCTGGCCGCTGATGGACGGGCGGCTCGTCCCGCCCGCCGCCACCTTGTTCTCGGGAAACCCCTGGATCGAGAACTTCGTCGACAATCTCGCCCTTGTGCAGTTCAACCATCGGGTCTTCGCCCTCGTCCTCGTCGGCGCGGCCCTGTGGCACGCCGTCACGCTGAGGCGAACCACTCCCGACTCGGCCGGCGCCCGCCGCGCCGGCGCGCTCGCGGCCCTCTGCCTCGGCCAGGCGGCTCTCGGCATCGTCACGCTGCTGCTCGTGGTGCCGTTATGGGCGGGACTCGCCCACCAGGTTCTCGCCATGGCCGTGTTGGTGGTGGCCGTCGCCCACGCCCGCCTCTGCGCGGCGTCCGGACGCAGCCTGGCCGCCCAGCCGGCGTAACCTAAACGTCGAAATTCCGGCGCCGCCTCTTTCCTGTCACAGTGCCGGGGGAGGTTCGGTGGGAGTGCTGGGCCGCCCCACTGGTTCGGCCGACGCTCATAACAACAAAGGGACGGATATGACATCCAGCGCGATCAGCGCGACATATCGCTGGGTAGCCATCATCATGACGGTGGTCGCTGCCCTCGGCTGGGGCGTCCTGCTGGTGATGTCTCCCTCGGCCGCCTCCGTGCAGGATGCGCAGCGCCAGGAGATCGACCGTCTGCAGCAGGAGCAGAAGCGCCTCGACGGGGTCGCCCGGGAGCAAAGCGCCACTGCGGTCGAATTGAACGAGCTGGCGGCGCGACTGGCGGCCACTCGCGACGATCTCGCCCGTGCCAAGGAAGCCTACGACCTCGCCCAGAATGCGGTCACCGGCAAGAAGGCCGAATTGGGCGCCGCCCAGGCGTCGCTGCAGGCGGCGCAGACGGAGCTCGGCTCGCTTCAGCAGAAGATCTCGCTCGCCCGCGAGGACCTGACCGAACGGACCGGCACGGTGCGCGGCGCCGCCAAGACGAAGGAAGAGCCCGAGCGCCGCAAGCGCGTTGTCGCCCGCAAGAAAAAGTCCGGCGAGTAAGGTTTTGTCAATCGCGTTTGCGGCCCGTCAGAGAACATGCTTGCCGGCATCCGGCAGTAGACGCGAAAAGCGCGAAAATCCCGCGATTGCGGTCAGCAATTCTTAAAATGCCCGCGATATAACAGGCCCTTGTTTCCCTCGCGGAGCAGGAGCCATGAGCGAAAGACGCATCTCCCCGCGCCAGCGGAGCTTTCTCAAGGGCCGCATCGTCTTCAACGGCGGCCAGAGCAGCCTCGACTGCCTGATCCGCGACATGTCCTCGATGGGCGCGCGGCTGGAGCTGTCGGGTAGCGTCACCCTGCCGGACCGCTTCGATCTCTACCTGCCGCATCGCGACGAGACCTGGCGGGCGCACCTGCAATGGCGGCGCGGCGGGCAGATCGGCGTCGCGTTCGATCAGATCGACGGCGCACAACCCGAGATGCCGACGGTGACGCCGGACCTCGCCGGCCGCGTCCAGAAGCTCGAGGCGGAGATCGGCCTGATGCGGGTTCTCCTCGCGCAGATGAAGGCCGATCTGGACGGCGTGAAGGGCAAGCAGCAACGGCGGGCGAGCGACGTCGCCTGAACACCCCCCGCACAAACGAAAGGGCGGCCGCAGCCGCCCTCCCGTGAATCCCTGCCGGTCCGTTTAGCGGACGACCTGGACGATGCGGCGCGTGCCCGGATCGACCAGCACCACCTGATCGTTCACGACCGTGTAGCGATAATTCTGGACGCCGTATTCGTTGGGCACCTCGTAATAGGTGACCCCGCTCGTCGGCAGCACCGCGCCGACGCGGACCTCTTCCTGGTAGCGGTACGACGGCCGGCCCTGTGTCACGACATATTGCCGGAAGCGGGGCTGCTGCTGCTCGGCAAGGCCGCCGACGATGGCGCCGGCAGCGCCGCCGACAACCGCGCCGACAGGACCGCCGACGATGGCGCCGCCGACGGCGCCGGTCGCTGCGCCTGTGGCCGGGCCGGCACCGCTCTGGGCCAAGGCGGGGGCGCTGAACAGGGCAAGAATAGCGGTGGCAGCGAGAAGTCTCGTCTTCATGAGCATGCTCCTATGGGTGGTACCGTCATAACGGGGACGCGCCGGCAAGAGTTCCGCATGAATGGGGCAATGATCATGGGATCCCTTGCTGGTTCCTGTTCTCGGACAATAGGTTAACGCTCGTTCATTATGTCGGCTGGGAGCAAATGAACCGATGTTCATCTTGCCGTCTCTCTGACGGGAACTGGGACGGCGCGACATCGATCCCGCACGCCGCGCCGGCGTTGCGTCCTGTCCCGCGCACCGGTGCGGGCGCCGGTGCGGGCGCGTTGTGCCGCTGACCACGGGCGAGGCCGACGGTGCGTTGCGGTTGCGCCCCGTCCCGCGCAATGGCGCAATGAGCGGTGCGCGCAACCCCGCCTTGTCATCGGCCGGGCCCGTTCCGATCTCTCGACCATACGATGCGCTGAGGATGCCATGAGCGACGTGATCGACCGTCCCGACAAGAACCGCTTCGAGCTGCCCGTCGCCGGCGGGGTCGCGCTCGCCTATTACCGTCTCGACGGCGACCGCATCACGCTGACCCACACGGAGGTGCCGGAGCATCTGTCCGGGCAGGGCATCGGCTCGCGCCTGGCGAAGGGCGTGTTCGAGGCGGTGCGGGCCAGCGGGCGCAAGGCGGTCGCGGCGTGCCCGTTCATGGCCGCCTATGCCGACCGCCACCGCGAATACGCGGCGCTGCTCGAGCGTGCCGACGAGCCGCGCCTTCCGTGATGGCGTCCGCCGTCGCGAGGGTCTAATCTCACGCCGCGGCCCGTCCTCTCGTTGGTAGCGTTGGCGCACGGTCGTTCGCTCAACGGCATTCCATGAGCGGACGGCGCGCTCTCGAGGCGAGGTCCGGTTTGCGGCAGGAGGCGGCCATGCTCAACGGCACCGAGATCCTGGCGGACGCTCTCGGCGATCATCTGGCTGCGGGATACCTGCGCGTGTTCAGCGGCCGCGAACCGCGCTACGCCGAGGTCATCGCCGAGGCGGCGCGTCTCGTGCTCGAGCGCATCGGCTTGAGCGACGCGCTCTATCATACGGTCGAGCATACGGCGCTCGTCGCTCTCGTCGGCCAGGACATCCTGCGCGGCGAGCGCCTGCGCCGCGACATCACGGCGGAGGATTGGCTCCATTTCACCCTCGCCACCCTCAGCCACGACATCGGCTATCTCCGCGGGGTCTGCCGGGGCGACCAGCCGGGCTCCTACGTCATCGACGCGGACGGCCACACGGTGACGCCGCCGCGCGGCGCCTCCGACGCCTTCCTCAGCCCGTGGCACGTGGAGCGCTCGAAGCTGGCGGTGCGCGATCGCTTCGGCGAGCATCCCTACATCGATGCGGACCGCCTCTGCGGGGCGATCGAGCACACGCGCTTCCCGGTTCCGGACGACGACGACTACGCCGAGACAGACTCGGAACCCGGCCTCGTGCGCGCGGCGGACCTCATCGGCCAATTGGCCGACCCGTTCTACCCGCGCAAGCTGAACGCGCTCTTCCACGAGCTCGACGAGACCGGCGCCGCCGGGCGGCTCGGCTACGCCAACCCGGCCGACGTCGCCGACAACTACCCGCGCTTTTTCTGGAGCAAGGTCGAGCCTTTCATCGGCGACGCTCTCGGTTACCTCGAGCTCACCGTCGAGGGCCGGCAGTGGATCGCCAACCTCTATTGCAATGTGTTCGAGATCGAGCATCGGCGCCGGCGCATGGGCCCGAGCTCCGGACACGCCGGAAGCGAGCTGCTTCATGCCGCCGGCGACGGAGGGCAAAGCCGGCGGTCGGCGAGCAGCATGGGACGTTGAAGGAGAACGGAATGGCGAAGCAGCCTTCGGTGGCCGTCGTCGGGGCCGGCATGGGCGGGCTTGCCGCCGCCGCAACCCTGCGCGCGGTCGGGGCCGACGTGCAGGTCTACGAGCAGGCGCGGCAGTTCGCCCGCATCGGCGCCGGCATCCAGATGCTGCCGAACTCGTCGCGCGTGCTGCGCGGCATCGGCGTGCTCGACACCCTGCGGCGGACCGCCTTCGAGCCCTATTCGCATCTCAACCGGGTCTGGGACACGGGCGAGATCAAGCGCGAGCTGCCTATGCCGGAAAGCCTCTACGGAGCGCCGTTCCTGTGCATGCATCGCGGCGACCTGCACGACGCGCTCCATTCCGTCTTGCCGCCCGAGATCGTCCACCGCGGCAAGAAGCTGGTCGGGCTCGATGGCGCCGGCGGACCGGTGACCCTGTCCTTCGCCGACGGCACGACCGCCCGCGCCGACGCGGTGGTCGGCGCCGACGGCGTCCACTCGCTCGTGCGCGAGATCGTCGTCGGGCCCGACAAGCCGATCCACAAGGGGCGCATCGCCTACCGGGCGGTGTTCGACAGCGCCCTCATGAACGGCGAGATCCGGCCGTCGCGCACGAAATGGTGGGGCGTCGACCGCCACATCGTCATCTATTACACGCGCGCCGACCGCAGCGAGCTCTATTTCGTCACCAGCGTCCCGGAGCCCGCCGATTGGATCACCGCCGAATCCTGGTCGGCCAAGGGCGACGTGCGCGAGCTGCGCGCCGCCTATGAGGGCTTCCATCCCGAAGTGCGCACCGTGCTCGAGGCTTGTCCGGATTGCCACAAATGGGCGATCCTCGAGCGCGAGCCGCTGCCCACCTGGAGCGACGGCCGCGTCGTTCTCCTCGGCGACGCCTGTCATCCGATGACGCCCTACATGGCCCAGGGAGCGGCGCAGTCGATCGAGGACGCCGCCGTGCTGGCGCGTGCCCTGAAGGCGGTCGGGTTCGACGACATCGAGGGCGCCTTCCGGGTCTACGAGGCGACGCGCAAGCCGCGCACCTCGCGCATCCAGGCGATCTCGAGCGCCAACACCTGGATGTCCGGCGGCGAGGAGGACACCTCCTGGCTCTACGGCTACGACGCCCTGACGGCACCTCCCGCCGATGCTCGCCAGGCGGCGGAATAGGGCTCCGCCAGCATATCGGGCTAATCTATTGTTCCTGATTGGTTTTCTTAGACAGCCAAAGAGCCGGCCCCAACTTGGGCCCCAACTCACGCGTCGCGGGCGCGACGCGCCGAGCGCGCGTGCGGCCTTGAAGGTTCATGCCTGAACCGCACGGCGGGCAGGAGACCGAAGGGTCTCCGGCAGCCTTTGCCGATGAGGGTTCCGCAACTCAACTCTCCCGAAGCACGCGACGCTGGTCCTTGTCCGCCCGAAGACCTTTGAACGAGGCATGTCGCAGTTGTTGGTCTGCGGTCCATCCTCGGTAATTGACGTCG
>DASQLE010000598.1:0-2286 GCA_035630175.1 Beijerinckiaceae bacterium | reverse complement strand
GACATCTTCCTCGATCCCGATCCCGACCCGGAGCGCGCCTGGGCCGAGCGCAAGCGGCTGTTCGATCTGCCGCGCTCCTCCTGGCAGGATTACGACAAGGCGCTGATCTCCGAGGGGGGCGGCATCTTCCCGCGCTCTGCGAAATCGATTCCGCTGTCGCCGGCGGTGCGCATCGTTCTCGGCCTCGACAAGCCGGCGGCGACGCCGGACGAGGTGATGATCGCCATTCTGAAAGCCGAGGTCGGCTTGCTCTGGTTCGGTGGCATCGGCACCTACATCCGCGCCTCGACGGAGAGCAACGACCAGGCCGGCGACCGCGCCAACGACGCCATCCGCATCACGGGCGCGGAGCTGCGCGCCAAGGTGATCGGCGAGGGCGCCAATCTCGGCTGCACGCAGCTCGGCCGGATCGAGGCGGCGCGGCGCGGCGTCCGGCTCAACACCGACGCCATCGACAACTCGGCCGGCGTCAACACCTCCGACTACGAGGTCAACATCAAGATTGCGCTGAGCATCCCCGAGCGCGGCGGGCGCCTCGCTGCGGACGACCGCAACCGGCTGCTCGTCGCCATGACGGACGACGTCGCCGACCTCGTCCTGCGCAACAACTACCTGCAGACGCTGGCGCTGTCGCTCGCCGAGCGGCGCGGCGCCGGCGATCTCGGCTTCGCGCGGCGGCTGATGCAGTCGCTCGAGGCCGAGGGACGGCTTGACCGCGGTGTCGAGTTCCTGCCCGACGAGGCGGCGCTCGTCGAGCGGGCGCGGCGCGGCGAAGCGCTGACCCGGCCCGAGATCGCCGTGCTCCTCGCTTACGCCAAGCTCGCCCTCAAGGACGAGCTCCTGGGGAGCCAGGTGCCGGACGACCCGTATCTGTCGCGCGAGCTCGACCGCTATTTTCCGCTCGCCCTGCGCGAGCGCTTCCCCGACGCGGTCGCGGCGCACCGGCTGCGCCGCGAGATCATCGCGACGCAGCTCGCCAACGCCATCGTCAACCGCGGCGGCCCGACCGTCGTCGTCCGCCTTGTCGACCAAACGGGCGCCGACGCCCCGACCATCGCCGCCGCCTACGCGGCGACGCGCGACGCCTTCGATCTCACCGAGATCAATCGTTCCATCGACACCCTCGACGGCGTCGTGCCCGGCGCCACCCAGCTCAAGCTCTATGCGGAGGGGCAGGATCTCCTGATGAGCCGGATCGTCTGGTTCATCCGCAACATCGATTTCGCGCGCTGCTCCCTCGACGAGGTCGTCGCCGCGTATCGTTCAGGGGTAGCCGAGGTGGAAGCCGGGCTCGGCGAGGCGCTCATCGGCCGCGCACGCGAGGACTGGCTGGCGCGCGCCGCCGCCTTGTCGAGCGAGGGCGTGCCGGCCGCCCTCGCCGGCCGCATCGCCGCCCTGCAAGATCTCGTCGCGGCGCCCGACATCGCCCTCGTGGCGCAGCGCACGGGACGCGCCGTGACCGAAACCGCGCAAACGCATTTCGCGGTCGGTGACATCTTCCAGCTCGGCGCCCTGTCGGGCGCGGCGCGCGACATCCCGGTGAGCGACTATTTCGACCGCCTCGCCCTCGACCGCAGCATCGATGCGCTTGCCGCTGCCCATCGCAAGCTCACCGCCGAGGTCGCCGCGCAAGGGCAGCCCGGCCTCGCTGCGGTCGCGGCCTGGAGCAAGGCGCGCGGCGTCGAGATCGGCCGCATCCGTGCCGCGGTCGACAGCATCGTCGCCTCCGGCCTGACCCTGTCCAAGCTCACGGTCGCGGCGAGCCTCCTCGGCGATCTTGCGAAGGAGTGAATGTCGTCCCCGGCGAGCGAAGCGAGGGAAGCGGACCCAGCGGCGCGGCGCGTGATCGCGGGTCCTCTTCCCTCGCCTCCGCTTCGCTCCGGCTCGCCGGGGACGACCATGGCGCCCCCACGCCGCGCCATCGTCGGTTGGGTTCTGTTCGACTGGGCCTGCCAGCCCTTCTTCACCCTCGTCACGACCTTCGTGTTCGCGCCGTTTTTTGCCGCGGCCCTCGCGCCCGATCCCGTCTCCGGGCAAGCCCTGTGGGGCTACGCCACGGCGGCCGCCGGGCTGACGCTGGCGGTGCTCTCGCCCGTGCTCGGCAGCATCGCCGATGCAAGCGGCCCGCGAAAACCCTGGATCGCATCCTGCGGGCTTGTTCTCGTCATGGCCTCCTTCGCCCTGTGGTACGCCGCGCCCGGCGGGTCCTCTGCGATCCCCCTGGCCCTCGTCGGCTTTGCCGTCGCCACGGTGGCGGTGGAGGTGGCGGCTGTGTTCAACAACGCC
>DASQLE010000597.1:0-5930 GCA_035630175.1 Beijerinckiaceae bacterium | reverse complement strand
CGCTCCTGCCGCTGCACCATGAGGGGCTGATCTGGGCGGGCAAGCGGAGCATCGGCTACCTGCCGCGCGCCGACCAGTACACGCTCGCCATGGGCGTGACGGCCAAGGGTTGATCCTGCACGACGACGAGACAGGATGCATGAGCCCGGCGCGCGCGACGCTTCCATGAACGCCTCAGCTTCGGCCGCGGACCGTGCGCGGGCCATCTACGATCTCGGCCCGACCGCGATCTTCGCTTGCAAGGCCGATCCGCGCTTCCACTACTGTCTCTACGTGCCCCCGGTGGTCGGCCGGGGAGAGAAGGTCGAGCTTCTGGTGGCCGTGCACGGCACCGGCCGCACCTCGTTCCTGGACTTCCGCGACGGCTTCGCCGAGTTCGGCCGCTGGAACCGCTGCGCCATCCTCTGCCCGATCTTCCCGATCGGAGTGCTCGGCGACGGCAACCGCAGCGGCTACAAATACATCCAAGAGCGCGACATCCGCTACGACGCGATCGTGTTCGCCATGGTGGCCGAGGTCGCGGACAAGTACCGTCAGGATTGGGGGCGCTTCGCCATCTTCGGCTATTCCGGAGGCGGCCACTTCGCGCATCGGTTCGCGATCCTGCATCCGGACAGGCTGTGGGCGGCATCGATCGGGGCGCCGGGGTCGGTGACCCTGCTCGATCCGAGCCGCGACTGGTGGGTCGGCATCCGCGACCTCGAGGCGCGGCTCGGCATTGCCTTCGATGCGCAGGCGCTCGCCAAGATTCCCGTGCACATGGTGGTCGGCGAGGCCGACCTCGAGACGTGGGAGATCACTCACAAGCCGGGCGGCACCTACTGGATGGAGGGCGCCAACGATGCCGGCCGCACGCGGCCCGAGCGCCTGAAGGCCCTCAAGGGCTCGTTCGAGAGGATCGGCGTCGACGTGCGTTTCGATCTCCTGCCGGGCGTATCGCACGACCGCGTCAAGGTGCTCGACCACGTCAAGAGCTTCCTGGCCGAGGTGCTCGCGGCAAAGCGGTCGGCGCCGTGAAGAACGCGATGATCGTCGCGCCGCAGCCGGAAGCGGCCGAGGCGGGAGCGGCCGTCCTGGAGCGCGGCGGCAACGCGGTCGATGCAGCAGTCGCCGCCGCCTTCGTGCAGGGCGTCGTCGATCCGCAGATGTGCGGCATCGGCGGCTTCGGCTCCATGCAGGTCTACATGCCCGGCAAGGGCGCCCACCAGGTCGTCGAGTTCTACGCCCGCGCCTCCTATGCGGCGACGCCGGACATGTGGACCGACAAGCTGGTCGGCCAGTCCCGCGACGGCTTCGCCTTCCTGCTCGAAGGGCACCTCAACGAGATCGGCTATCCGGCGGTGTGCACGCCCGGCAGCGTCAAAGGCTACGATTACGCGCTGAGGACATTCGGCACGATGGACTGGCGGGACGTGATGGCGCCGGCCATTCGCCAGGCGCAGCGCGGCTTCATGGTGCGCCCGCACGTGCATTGGTACTGGTCGCTGGACCAGAAGGGCACCGGCCAGATCGACACGCTCGACAAGCTGCGCTTCTCGAAAACCGGCCGCGACATTTATTTCCGGCCGGACGGCGCCCTCAAGCGGCCGGGCGACGTCGTTCACAATCCCGACCTCGCCCGCACGCTCGAGCGGCTCGCGGCGGCAGGGCCCGACCTGTTCTATCACGGCGAGCTGGCCGAAGAGATCGCCGGCGACATGGCGGAGAATGGCGGGCTGATCTCGCGCGAGGATCTGTCCCGCTACGAGCTGTCGGTCATCGAGCCGCTGTGGGGCTCCTATCGCGGCCACCGCATCGCCACGACCCCGCCGCCGGGCAGCGGCCTATCGATGCTCCAGGTGCTGCACGTGATGGAGCATTTCGATGTCGGGGCGTTGCGGCACGGCTCGGCCGAGCATGTGCGCCTTCTCGCCGAGGCGATGAAGCGCATGACCAATGACAAGGACACGTATATGGGCGATCCCGCCTATGTGGACGTGCCTGTCGAGCGGCTCGTGTCCAAGACCTACGCGGCCGAGCGCGCCGCCGAAATTGCCCGCGGCGAGCGGGCGACGGTGACGCGCCTTGACCGCTCCTCGCGCGACACGACCCATATCTCAGTGGTCGACGCCCGCGGCAACGCGGTCGCGCTCACCCATTCCCTCGGCAGCCCGTCGGGCGCGATCACCGACGGGCTCGGCTTCATGTATAACGGGCTGATGAGCCGCTTCGACCCGCGGCCGGGCCGCGCCGGCTCGATCGCCCCGGGCAAGCGCCGGCCGAGCTCGGCGGCGCCGACCATCGTCTTCAAAGGCGACGATCCGTTCATCGTCGTCGGTGCGCCGGGCGGCAGCTATATCGCGCCAGCCGTGGCGCAGGGCATCATGAACGTGATCGATTTCGACATGTCGATGCTGGAGGCGGTCGCTGCGCCGCGGATCGTGGCGGTCTCGAACGCCATTGACGTGTCAAACCGCATTGCCCAAGCTGTCACGGACGAGCTGGGCGCCATGGGCTACGAGATCAAGCGATCGTGGCAAAGCTACGCATTCGCGGCCCTGCACGGGATCAGGATCGATGACGGCCTGTGCCGCGGCGGCGCCGATCCGCAGCGCGACGGCTTGGCGATCCCGGTCGCGGCGCGCGGAGGGTCGGGATGACCGGCTGGCTGTTCCGGCGCGTCCTGCAATCGCTGTTCGT
Source organism: Beijerinckiaceae bacterium (assembly GCA_035630175.1). GTDB lineage: Bacteria > Pseudomonadota > Alphaproteobacteria > Rhizobiales > Beijerinckiaceae > JAJKJG01. Next base: position 3,251 of record DASQLE010000597.1, on the reverse strand, counting down.
CGTCCTGGCGATGACCGTGATCGTCTTCGTCGGCGTCAACGTGATCGGCAATCCGGTCGATATCCTCATCGCGCCCGACGCCGATCAGATCGAACGCGAGCGCGTGATCGCCGCGCTCGGTCTTGATAAGCCGCTGTGGGAGCAATACTTCGCCTTCCTGTCGGCGGCTCTGCACGGCGATTTCGGCAACAGCTTCGTGTTCAGCGAACCGGCCCTGCAGGTGATCCTGCAGCGCATGCCGGCGACGCTCGAGCTCGCCATGGCAGCTCTGTTGCTCGCGGTGGTGATCGGCATCCCGCTCGGCCTCTATGCCGGCCTCCGGCCGAACGCATGGTCCGCCAAGGCGATCATGGCGGGCTCGATCCTCGGCTTCTCGCTGCCGACCTTCTGGGTCGGCCTCCTGTTCATCATGATCTTCTCGGTTCAGCTCGGCTGGCTGCCGTCGAGCGGGCGCGGCGCGACGCGCGAGCTCTTCGGCCTGCAATGGTCGTTCCTGACCGCCGACGGCCTCGCCCATCTCGTGCTGCCGGCGCTCAACCTGGCCCTGTTCAAGATCTCGCTCGTCATGCGCCTCGTGCGCGCCAGCGTTCGTGAGGTCCTGCCGCAGGAATACATCAAGTTCGCGCGGGCCAAGGGACTGACCGAGACCCGCGTCATCCTCGTGCATGTCCTCAAGAATATCATGATCCCCGTGGTCACCGTGATCGGGCTCGAGTTCGGCTCGACCATCGCGTTTTCCGTGGTGACCGAATCGATCTTTGCCTGGCCGGGCATGGGCAAGCTGATCATCGACAGCATCAACGTGCTCGATCGGCCGATGATCGTCGCCTATCTCATTCTCATCGTCTTCCTGTTCGTGACCATCAACCTGATCGTCGACTTCCTCTACACCGTGCTCGATCCGCGGGTCCGGCTGGATCAGGAGGGCTGACCGTGAGCACCGTCGGCGCCGCCGCGCCAGAGATCGCTCCGGTGGCCGTTACGGCCGCTGCCCAGCAGGCCATCGAGACGCCGTTCCGCCGCGTCGCGCGTGAGTTCGCGTCATCGAAAGTCGCCTTGCTCGGTCTCGCCGTTCTCGTCACCATCGTTCTTCTGGCTCTCCTCGCGCCGCTGATCGCGCCGCAGAACCCTTACGACCTCATGCAGCTCGACATCATGGACGGGCGCCTGCCGCCCGGCTCCGAGTCGATGTCGGGGATGACCTTTTGGCTCGGCACCGACGATCAGGGCCGCGACATGCTGTCGGGGATCCTCTACGGGCTCCGCATCTCGCTCGGCGTCGGCGTCGTCTCGGCGCTGGTGGCGGCGCTGCTCGGCGCGTCGCTAGGACTGGTCGCCGCCTATGTCGGCGGGCGCGTCGAGAGCGTGATCATGCGCATCGTCGACCTTCAGCTCTCGTTCCCATCCATTCTCGTCGCGCTCATGATCCTGGCCTTCCTCGGCAAGGGCGTGATCAACGTCGTTCTCGCCCTCATCATCGTCGAATGGGCCGTCTACGCGCGCACCGCGCGCGGCACGGCTCTGGTCGAGCGCCGCAAGGAATACATCGAGGCGGCCGAATGCCTGGCCATCCCGCGCCGGCGCATCCTGTTCCGCCACCTCCTGCCCAATTGCCTGCCGCCGCTCATTGTCATCGCCACCGTGCAGGTGGCGCGCGCCATCGCGCTGGAGGCGACGCTGTCGTTCCTCGGGCTCGGCGTTCCGGTCACCGAACCCTCGCTCGGTCTCCTGATCGCCAACGGCTATCAATACATGCTCTCGGGCAAGTTCTGGATCAGCTTCTACCCCGGCATCGCGCTGCTCGTGACCATCGTGGCTATCAACCTCGTCGGCGACCAATTGCGGGATGTGCTCAATCCCAGAAGCCGCTGAGCCCGCCATGCCTGGCCCGCTTCTCGAGCTTCGCGGTCTGAAGACGGGGTTCCCGACCCGCGCGGGCGAGGTCAAGGCGGTGGACGACGTGTCGTTCGCGCTCCATCGCGGCAAGGTGCTCGGCCTCGTCGGCGAGTCGGGTTCGGGCAAGTCCGTGACCGGCTTCTCGATCATCGGCCTCATCGAGCCGCCGGGACGCATCACCGGCGGCCAGATCTTGTTCGACGGCGTCGATCTAGCCACGCTGGCGGCCGAGGAGATGCGTCGCCTGCGCGGCCGGCGCATCGCCATGATCTTCCAGGATCCGATGATGACGCTGAACCCGGTTCTGCGCATCGACACCCAGATGGTCGAGGCCATCCTGGCGCACGAGAAGGTGCCGCGCGCCGAGGCACGGGCTCGGGCGCGCGACGCTCTCGGGCAGGTCGGCATCCCGAGCCCCGAGGAGCGTCTCGGCGCCTATCCGCATCAGTTCTCCGGCGGCATGCGCCAGCGCGTCGCCATCGCCATCGCGCTCCTCAACGGGCCCGACCTGATCGTCGCCGACGAGCCCACGACCGCTCTCGACGTGACCATCCAGGCCCAGATCCTGGCCGAGGTGCAGAAGCTCACCGCCGAGTGCGGCACGGCGCTGATCTGGATCACGCACGATCTCTCCGTGGACTCGCGTCTCGCCGACGACATCGCCGTCATGTATGCGGGCCGGATCGTCGAATACGGCCCCGTCGCCGACGTCATCGATCGGCCGCTGCACCATTACACGGCCGGCCTGATCGGCTCGGTGCCGAGCCGCAACCGCAAGGGCATGCGCCTCGCGCAGATACCCGGCATGACGCCGTCCGTCATCAATCTGCCGGCGGGCTGCGCCTTTCGCACGCGCTGTCCGCGAGCCGACGAGGTCTGCATGGCGACCCCCGGCCTCATGGCCGCGGAGCATCGTCTGCATCGCTGCTTCCATCCACGCCATGGGGCCGCGGCATGACCTACGTCGCGCCGGCTTCAGCGCCCGCCGGCACCACCGCAACAGCCGCACCCATCGTGGAGTTACGCGGCGTGTCTCGACGCTTCGGCAAGACGCCCGATCTCGTCGGCCGGGCGTCGATCGCGCTGGGCCTCGCCAAGCCGCCGGCGATGGTGCGCGCGGTGGACGACGTCGACCTCGCTATCACAAAGGGCGAAGTGGTCGGGCTCGTGGGTGAATCCGGTTGCGGCAAGTCCACGCTCGGGCGCATCGTCGCCGGCATCCTAAAACCCTCGTCCGGGCAGGTGCTGTGGAGCGGGCGGGACATCGACACGCTCTCCGCCGCCGACCGCCGCCGCGGGAGCCTGCGAACGCAGATGGTGTTTCAAAACCCGTTCGCGTCGATCAACCCGCGCCT